>DATNLV010000839.1:0-2092 GCA_035602665.1 Bryobacteraceae bacterium
CCGCCGCGCTACCTCAGTAAGGCGAGCCCGGCCGGGACGCCCTCGGCGGAAACGGTGGGCCTGGCGTTCGCCAAGAAGGCCGGTGTGACCGGCGACGGCCCGGAAGCTCTGGCTGCCTTGCGCAAGCTTCCGGCCGAAGCCGTGACCGACGGCCTGAACATGGCCACCATGATGACGCCCACCTACGCCGGGCCCATGATCGACGGCCAGGTGATCGTCGAGACTCCCGACGTCGCCTACGCCGCGGGCCGTGGGGCAAAGATCCCGCTGATTGCGGGAGCGAACAGCCAGGACATCGGCTTCAACACCGCCAAGACCATGGACGAACTGCTGGGCCGCTTCGGCGCGAATGGCGACAAAGCGAAGGCGGCGTTCGATCCCGATAACACCGGCAACGTGCGCCAGGTTGGGACCGTGGTGGCGGCCAATCAGATGATGATCGAGCCGGCGCGGTTCACCGTGCGCACGCTCGCGGCGGTCGGCCAGCCCGCATACGAATATCGCTTCTCCTATGTCGCGCTGTCCATGCGCAAACAGTGGAAGGGCGCGCCCCACGCCACCGAGATTCCCTTCGTCTTCGACACCGTCGAAGCGCGCTACGCCAAGGACCTGGCGCCCCAGGACGAGGCGACGGCCCAGGCGGCGAACGCCTATTGGGTGAATTTCGCGAAGACCGGCAATCCCAATGGCAAGGGATTGCCGGAATGGCCGGCCTATGACGCCAAGACCGACCAGTTGATGGATTTCACGGCCGACGGCCCCGTAGCGAAGCCGGACCCGTGGAAAGAGCGCCTCGACCTGGTCGAGGGAATTCAGGCAAAGAAATGAGACTCGCAATCATCCTGCTGGCGGCCGCGCCGTTGGTTTGGGCTCAGGCCGAAACGCCGACGTTTCAATCCGGGGTGAACCTGGTGCAGGTGCCCGTTGTGGTGCGCGACCGCGACGGCCATGCGGTGAAGGGCCTCCACAAAGAGGACTTCGACCTGTTCGATCGCGGCAAGCGGCAGGAGATCGTCTCCTTCGGGGAAACCAAGCCGGGCCAGCAGACCGTCCCCGACAGGTCGCTGCCCGGAACGGGTGCGCCGGCCGGGGGCGGCGTGGCAGTTCCCGAACGCTTCGTGGCGTTTCTGTTCGACGATGCCGCGATTCGGGGCCCCGCCGATCTCACGCGAGTCCGCGATGCCGCTACGCGGCAACTGGCGGCCTTGCAGCAGGGGGACCGGGCCTCGGTGGTCACCACCACCTGCCGGGTGCTTCTCGATTTCACGGATGACCGGGCCAAGCTGCAGGAAGCCGTTTCGCATATTGCCTTCGGATCGCCGGCGGTCTGCCGCGTGGCGCGGACGGAAGTGCTCCAGCTCACCGTGCTCAGCTCGCTGGTGCGCCGGGTCGCGCTCGTTCGCGGCGAGCGCAGCGTGCTTCTCATCTCGCCCGGTTTCTACGTGGGCCACGACCGGACCCCCGAGATGGCCCAACTGATCGATCAGGCGATCGGCGCCAAGGTGCGCATCGATGCGCTGGATGTGGGCGGAGTGGGCAGTGGCGGCATCCGGCCCGTGAACCCCTACGACTCCGGGGACGCGATGGATCGGGGGATGGGGCGGCAGCAGGGGTACGTACCACCCAGTAACCCCGTGACACTGACCGAACTGGCCCGCGGGACCGGCGGCACCTACGTCGCAGCAGGCAACGACTTCGACGCGGGGTTCCGCGAGCTCGCGACGCCGGAGAGCTTCTACCTCCTCGGCTTCTCGCCCGGCGACGCCAAGGCCGACGGCAGCCTTCACGAGCTCAAGGTGAAATTGAAGGACTCGCGCAAACTCACCGTGCAGGCCCGCGCCAGCTACTATGCAGGCGCCCGGCAGTAGCTTAGTGGGGCGGCTCTCCAGAGCTGCGCCGGACGTCCACGTCCGGCTCCGGTCTTTTCAGTAGTTGAACGGAAGCGGGTCTGGAGACCCGCTGCAGGACTGGAGAGGGACTTGCGAAAATAGCGCGGGCTTGGGTCTAGAACGAAACCTGAAGAAATGTTTTGAAGAGGGCTGCTTTCCCAATAGAATGTTTCTTGCCAGAAACCACACTGTCAGGAAACAAC
>DATNLV010000467.1:0-5738 GCA_035602665.1 Bryobacteraceae bacterium
CCTCGGGCACCTTTCTGATGGATTCCGAAAGCCGGTTGCGGTCGGGCATGGCAATGTCCGCGGCGGCGCCGGCGCACGGTCATGATTGACCGTATCATCGAGTTCTCGGCGCGGAACCCCTTCCTGGTGTTCGTTCTCGCCGGCTTCGCCATCATCGCGGGCCTGTGGTCCGTGCGCCACATGCCGCTCGACGCTATCCCCGACCTGAGCGACACACAGGTCATCGTCTACTCGAAGTGGGACCGCAGCCCGGACATCATCGAAGACCAGATCACTTATCCGATCGTCACCGCGATGCTTGGCGCGCCGCGGGTGAAGGTTGTCCGTGGCTACTCCGATTTCGGCTACTCGTTTGTGTACGTGATCTTCGACGAAGGCACCGACATTTACTGGGCGCGCTCACGCACGCTTGAATACCTCTCGGCGGTGCAGTCGAAACTGCCGGCTGGAGCTTCGAGCGAGCTCGGCCCGGACGCCACCGGCGTGGGTTGGGTTTTTCAATACGTGCTGGTGGACACTTCGGGAAGACACAGCCTGGCCGACCTGCGCTCGCTGCAGGACTGGTTCTTGCGCTACCAGCTTCGCTCCGTGCCCGGCGTGGCCGAGGTGGCCCCGCTCGGCGGCTTCGTGCGCCAGTACCAGGTGAACGTCGATCCCGAAAAGCTGCAGTCCTACAACATCCCAATTACACGAGTCGTCGAGGCTATCCGCCGTGGCAACAACGACGTGGGCGGGCGCTTGCTGGAGCTTGCAGGCGCGGAGTATATGGTGCGCGGCCGCGGCTACGTGCGGTCCGAAGAGGACATTGCCGAAATAGCGCTCGCGGCGTCTCCAACCGGCGTACCGGTGCGCGTCAAGGACGTCGGACAGGTGGTCCTCGGTCCCGATCTGCGGCGCGGTGTCGCCGATTGGAACGGCACGGGCGACGCCGTCTCCGGAATCATCGTGATGCGGCAAGGCGAGAACGCGCTCGCGGTCATCGATCGCGTCAAAGACAAACTGCGCGAGATCGAGCCGGGACTGCCCGCGGGCGTGAAGGTGGTCACGGCCTACGACCGCTCGGATCTGATCCGGCGCTCCATCGACAGCTTGAACGAAACGCTGGTCGAGGAAATCGCGATCGTATCGCTGGTGATTTTCGTCTTCCTCTGGCACTTCCCCAGCGCGGCGATTCCAGTCATCACGATCCCAGTGGCGATCCTCATCAGCTTCATCCCGATGCGCGCCATGGGGCTCAACGCGAACATCATGTCGCTTGGTGGCATCGCCATCGCGATTGGAGCCATGGTGGACGCCGCGATCGTCGTGGTCGAGCAAACCCACAAGCGGCTGGAGGAATGGGAGCGCGGCGGTCGCAAGGGAGACTACCGCACCGTGATTATTGAGGCGGTGAAGGTGGTCGGCGCGCCCAGCTTCTTCGCGCTGCTGGTGATCGCCGTTTCGTTCCTGCCCGTGCTGACTCTGGAAGCGCAGGAAGGCCGCCTGTTCAAACCGCTGGCCTACACCAAGAACCTCTCGATGATCGTCGCCGCGGTGCTGGCTATCACGCTCGATCCGGCCATGCGTCTGCTCTTCACCCACGTGGAGAATTTCCGCTTCCGTCCGCAATGGCTGGCGCGCGCTGCCAGCGCCGTGCTGATCGGAAAGATTCACTCGGAAGAGAAGCATCCCGTGAGCCGCGTCCTCATCCGCCTGTACGAACCCGTGTGCGGCTGGTGTCTGCGGCGGAAATGGCTAGTTATATCCGGCGCGGCGATCCTGGTAGCGGTTACGATTCCGGTGTACCAACGGCTGGGCTCCGAGTTCATGCCGCCGCTTGACGAGGGCTCGCTGCTCTATATGCCTTCGACGCTTCCCGGCATCTCCATCCACGAAGCGCAACGGCTGATGCAGGCTCAGGACGCCATCATCCGGCGGTTCCCCGAAGTGGAGAGCGTTCTCGGCAAGGCCGGCCGCGCGGAGACCTCCACGGATCCGGCGCCGCTGTCGATGATGGAGACAACCATCTTGCTGAAGCCGCCGTCCCAGTGGCCCCAGAGGCACACATGGTACTCGGCCTGGGCTCCGCGATGGCTGTTGCCGGCACTGCGGACCATCACGCCCGACCACGTCTCCACCAGCGAACTGACCGAGGAGATGAACCAAGCGCTGCATCTGCCGGGTGCGAGCAACGCCTGGACCATGCCCGTGCGCAACCGCATCGACATGCTCACCACGGGCATTCGCACCCCGGTCGGAATCAAGATCTACGGCTCCGACGTGGGCGCTATCGAACGGATCGGGGCGGATATCGAGCGCGTCCTCCCCGCCGTGCGCGGCACCCGCAACGTTTTCGCCGAACGCACGGCCGGCGGTTACTTTCTCGATTTCGATTGGAAACGCGACGCGCTGGCCCGCTACAACCTCACCATCGGTGACGTCGAGGACGTCCTCGCCAGCGCGGTTGGCGGCGAGAACGTAACCACGGCCATCGAAGGCCGCGAGCGATATCCCGTGAGCGTACGTTATCTGAGCGATTTCCGCAGCGACGTGGACTTGCTCGGGCGCGTCCTGGTCCCGGTCAACAACGGCCAGGCGCAGATCCCGGTTTCTCAACTGGCGTCGATTCAAGTCCGGTCTGGACCGGGCATGCTGCGCGACGAGAACGGCATGCTGACCGGATATGTTTACGTGGACGTGGCCGGGCGCGACCTGGGCAGCTACGTGGGCGAGGCCAAGCGGCTGGTGCGGGAGCGGGTCCGGCTTCCGTCCGGCTATGCGCTGGCCTGGAGCGGCCAATACGAATCCATCGAGCGCGTACGCGAGCGGCTCACCGTGGTTCTTCCACTCACGCTCTTTCTGATCGTCACGCTGCTCTATCTGAACACGCGGTCGGCCACGAAGACCGTCATCGTTCTTCTGGCCGTGCCGTTCTCGGCGGTGGGCGCCATCTGGCTGCTCTACGCTCTCGGCTATAACATCAGCATCGCCGTGTGGGTGGGCCTGATCGCGCTGATGGGCGTGGACGCCGAGACCGGCGTGTTCATGCTGCTCTATCTGGATCTGGCGTACCGCCGCGCCCAGTCGGAAGGCCGCATGCGCAGCCTGGCCGATCTGAAAGAGGCCATTCTCGAAGGCGCGGCCAGACGCATCCGGCCGAAGTTCATGACCGTGGCATGCATGTTCGCGGGTCTGGTCCCTATCATGTGGTCAACCGGGGCGGGCGCCGATGTAATGAAGCGCATCGCAGCCCCGATGGTCGGCGGCATCTTCACTTCTTTCGTTCTCGAGTTGATGGTTTATCCGGCTATCTACGAGGTTTGGAAATGGCACTTCGAACTAAAGCGTTCCCTTGCGGGCTTGCAGTCTCCGTCCTGCTAGCGAGCGGCCTTTTGGCCCAAGCTCCAGCCAGAGACGATGCGGCCTGGAAGCAATACTTCGATTGGTTCCAACAAGGGGACCTGGAGGCGAACACGCCGCAGCGCTATCGAGCCAAGCTCATCGGTGACGGCATGACGGAAGCGCAGGCCGACGAGCGCCTCGCCCTTCTGGTGAGGCTTTCCCGCGACCACCAATCGGACTTTGCGGCGCTCTTCTTCAATCGCATCTACGCTGCTCCGGCGGCGCAGTTCAACACCCAGCCGAACGCTTTCCTGGTCCGGACCACAGCCGATTTCACACCGGGTGCGGCTCTCGATGTGGCCATGGGGCAGGGGCGGAATGCCCTCTACCTGGCTTCGAAGGGCTGGCAGGTGACTGGCTTCGATGTCGCGGAAAAAGGCCTGGACCTGGCGCAAGCGGAAGCCGCCAGGCGCGGCCTGCACATCACGACCGTGAAGAGTAGCTATGTGGACTTCGACTACGGCCACGAGCGTTGGAATCTGATCGTGCTCAGCTATGCCTGGGTGCCGTTGGTCGATCCCGCCTTTATCGAGCGGGTGCGTGACTCGCTGCGGCCGGGAGGCCTGATCGTGATCGAGCACCCCGCGGAAGATCCGGCCGGCTCTCGCGATCCCAGGGACGGTGTCAACGCGCTGCTCAAGGCCTGGAGCGGCGGTTTCCGCATACTGCACTACGAAGACACGGAAGGACAATGGGATTGGCGCATTCGAAAGGCGCGCGTCCTGCGCCTGCTCGCGCAGAAATGAGTTAGTCGAAACCGTGTAACGGTTTTTCTGTATTGATTAATCTTGGCCACCATCGCCGCCGCTCACGAGCGGCGCTCCGTGATGAGGGTCTTCAGCGTATCGGCGCCAAATCCGAGCGCGAAGACGGCCCCGATGGCCTCCAGCGTGGTCAGCGTGGTGGCCTGCTGGCGGGCGGTGGTGACGAGTCCGAAGACCGCCACGGCAAGCACCAGCGCCAGACGGCTGGCTTCAAGCATGGTCTCGGCGTGAGGCTTCGTCCACCGCCAGGCGCGCCGAATGCGCTCCGCGGCGGGGATCGGCCCGACCAGGCGGCCCACCTGGGCTTTTTGCACGATCGGCGCCGAGGTCACCGGTTGACCGTCCAGATCGGCAATCTCCACCGCTACGTCGTACAGGCCGTCCTTGCTGAAGCTGTGATAAACCTCCCAGCCCGTTTCGCGCAGCGCCCCGTCGCCGAAATTCCAGGTGCAGGCCCATTCCTGACAGGCCGCGGCGTCGTTCAGGAGATCCCGGTTGAAACACAGCGCGAAGTGCACCGGCGCTTCGGGCTCGGCGATGAGGGGCTGGGCTCGCATCATCACCGCGGGCGGTGTCTTCCGCATCTCCACCAGCAGCGCCCGCTCGTAAATATCCTGCCGCATTTCGCCGACGAACAGCCGAGCCAGCCGCAGAGACTCCGGTGCGTCCGGCCGAAGATAGGCGAACAGCCTTTCCCGGTGGGCCTCCAAGCGAGTCACCGTGCTTTCGGAAGGCGAGCCCGTGACCACTCCTCCGGCCGCGGCCGCCATGGCCGACGGCTCGAGGGCCTGGGCGCGCTCTCGCAGCGCACGGAATTCGTTCAACAGGCTCACCTTCAGCGTCAGCGTATCCCGATCTATGTAAAGGTCCGGTTCCATCGGCGTGCCGATAGAGTTCGATACCTGCTCCACCAGGTTGCCGAACTCGTCCGGCCAAGCTTTCGCCACGATCGGCAGGCAGCCCTGGATCCGGGTCTCGCGGTCGGCCACTTCTTTCTCCAGATCGGCGATCTGGGTTCCGTCCGCCACCAGGGCCAGGTATGCGCGCGCCTTTCTCACGTCCGCCCGCATGCTCTGGAGCTCTTCGGCGTTGGTGAGCCCGGTCTCGATAGGCGCCAGGGCTCGAGCGCACGCATCGTCCACCCAGCTCAGCACCGTGGGCGGAATCCCTTGTTGCTGCTGCTGGCGCATCTGCCGCTTGACGATCGAGACGTCGTATGCGATCGCGCCCCAGGACTCCACCATGGTCACGTCAATCTCCAGGCGATCCAGGAGTTCCGCGAAAGCCGGAAACACCCACCACATGGAGGAGAGGCTTCGGCACAAACGCCTGGGATGCGATGCAAGCAGGACGCGCCACTGCGACGCGATATCGGTGCCCAGAGCGTCAATCTGCTGGCCGAGGGCGTTGAGCCGCCGCTGGAGGGCCAGCGCCCGCGTGGTGTTCGGCATCCCGCAATGGACCCAGATCGACGCGATGCCACCCGCCGTGAGCAGCAGGAACACCGCGATCACGTTGGCGAGTTCCTGAAACCCGTCGCTCCAGAACCGTACGCGGGCCGTTACCGGCAGCATCTTCACCGCCAGGGGTGGA
>DATNLV010000850.1:0-7878 GCA_035602665.1 Bryobacteraceae bacterium
GTGCGGAGCCCCTCGTATCATCCGTATTCTAACGCGATCCAGGAGGTGTCACTGTGAGCACAATGGTCACCAAAGACGGCACGGAGATTTACTACAAGGACTGGGGCGCCGGCCAACCCGTGGTCTTCAGCCACGGCTGGCCTCTGAGCGCCGACGCTTTCGAAGACCAGATGGTGTTTCTGGCCGCGCGCGGATATCGCTGCGTCGCGCACGACCGCCGCGGCCATGGCCGCTCGAGCCAGCCCTGGAACGGCAACGATATGGACACCTACGCCGACGACCTGGCGGCTCTGGTCGAAAAACTCGGCCTGAAGAACGCCATCCACGTCGGCCATTCCACCGGCGGTGGCGAAGTCGCCCGCTACATCGGCCGTCACGGCACCAAGCGCGTTTCCAAGGCGGTGCTGATCAGCTCGGTGCCGCCGCTCATGCTGAAGACCGCCGCCAATCCCGGCGGAACGCCGATCGAGGTATTCGACCAGCTCCGCGCGGGCGTGCAGGCCGATCGCTCGCAGTTCTGGAAGGACCTCAGCTCTCCGTTCTACGGCGCCAACAAGCCCGGCGCGAAAGTCTCCGAAGGCCTGCGCGATTCCTTCTGGATGCAAGGCATGCAGTGCGGCTACCCCGCCTCCTACGAGTGCATCAAGCAGTTCTCCGAGACCGACTTCACTGAGGACCTCAAGAAGATGGACGTGCCGACCCTCGTCCTCCACGGCGACGCCGACCAGATCGTTCCCATCGGCGCCTCGGCGCTGCTGTCATCCAAGCTGGTGAAGGGAGCCACACTGAAGGTCTATCCGGGCTTGCCGCACGGCATGTGCTCCACCGCCAAAGATCAGATCAACGCCGATCTGCTCGCCTTCTTCGGCAACGTTGCGCGAGCGGCCGGGTGATTGACGGTTACTCGGTGATGATCCTGTCTGCCCACTCGACCAGGGAAACGAAGATCGTGGGGTTGCCGAATTTCGCTCCCCATTGGCTCAGGTCCGCTTCTGTAACCCCTCGGGCGCGGCAGCAGGCGCCGCAAGCGTAAATCGCAACGTGCCGGTCGGTAACCTTGGCGAGAGTCCCGGCCAGTGGAGGCCAGCCTACGGGCACGACCGCGCTTGCAACCGACTTTCGCATCACCGACACTGCCTCCCCGAGTAGGAATATCTGAACCGTGTGGCCGGCTTCCGAAAGTGCAAGCCCATGCAGAAACGGGAATGCCGCCTTCGTCGGATCGTCCGACCCCCAGGCGCTCTTCATCATGATGTTGAGTGATTTGTGTGCGTCCTGTTCACCCCAGGCCGTCAGACCGAGAAACGGCAGAGCGACTAACTGCGATAGAAACGATCGTCGCGCCATGGAAATCCCCTCCCCTTACGCCCCGCTCCGGTTCAGACTGCTTAGCAACAGCATACTGGAAGCCGGCCCCTAACGGAAATCGTGCGACACCGGCTCCGCCCCCCATGCAGGCGGGACGAGGCTTCAGACAGCCTTCCCCTTGGCCGCCTGACCGCGAAGCAGAAAGGTCTTCGGCAGCGATCCCTCGCCGCAGATCTTGAACGAACGGAAATCCTTGTACCAGTCGCTTTCGGGCACTTCCGGTTTCGATTCGATCCAGAGGCGAAGTTGGTTCAGGTCCGCAATGCCGATCGCCCGGTCGCGCATTCGGTCGATCAAGTGCCGGCGAATGCCCGCCGGAAGGTTGCCCCAACTCTCGATTTTCGGCATCAGTCGCCGAAGACCATGCGGCCCATCTGATCGCCCAGCCGTTTGACTTCCTCGGGATCGGTAGCGGCGCGGAAGCGCTCGGCAAGGTCGAAGAACTCCCGCTGCTTGCGCTTCTCAGCCTCCATTCCGTTCTCGATCAGTTCAAGCAGCATCCGGTTGGCGCTCAGCCTGCGGGCCTTCGCCAGGCTCCGGACTTGCGCCGCGACCTTGGATGGTAAGCTGACGCTCTGCCGAACTGTCTCGTTTCTGGTTCCCATGACACCATTATGCACCAAAGTGGTGCGGCCATTGGAATGCCCCCACTCGCAAGCCGCCCTACCGGAAATCGTGCGATACCGGCTCCGCCCCCCATGCAGGCAGCGCCTCGATATAGCTGGCCTTCACCGACACAACGCCGTCCACGTTCTGTAGCGCTCCCTCGATGAACAGGAATGGCGCTCCCACCAGCGTCAGGCGGTACTGCTCGAACACGTCCGGGGTGACGATGATGTTCGCGATTCCGGTCTCGTCCTCCAGGCTGAGAAAGACGAACCCGTGCGCCGTGCCGGGACGCTGCCGCACGATGACCGCCCCGCCCACCCGCACCGGGCGGCCGTTCCGCATCCTGTGAAGCTCCGCGGCGGCCGTGGCGTTGCGCGCGTTCATCTCGGCGCGCCGCCAGGCCATGGGATGGCGTCCGATGGTAACTCCGGTGCCGAGGTAATCGGCGCGCAAGCGTTCCTCGGGAGTCATCGGGCGGAGCGGGATGGCGCGAGCCTCATCCCGTGCGGTGTCCAGCAGCGGGCCGACGGGCTGGATCGCTCGCGCCGATTCCCACATCGCGCCGCGCCGGCCGGCCGCCTCCAGGGCGTTCAACGCTCCGACCGCGGCCAGCTTCGTCAGCTCGTCCTTGCGCAGTTCCGGAACGCGGTGCACCAGGTCGTCGATGCTCGCGAAGGGCCGCCGCCGCACGATCGCTTGCCCCGCTTCCTCCCGCAGCCCGCGCACATACCGCAGGCCCAGTCGAAGAGCGGGCATCTCGAGCGTGCAGAGCCAGTCGGAAACCGCCACATCCACCGGCTTCACTCTTAGCCCGTGCCGCTGTGCGTCCTTGATGAGCGTTGACGGATGATAGAAGCCCATCGGCTGGTTGTTCAGCATCGCGGCGGTGAAGGCAGCCAGGTAGTGGGTCTTCAGATACGCGCTGGCGTAGGCCAGCAGAGCGAAGCTGGCCGCGTGCGATTCGGGGAATCCGTAAAGCGCGAAGGACGCGATCGCCTGCACGATCGTATCCTGCACGGGGCCCCTGATGCTGTTGCGCTCCATCCCCGCGCGCAGCCGCACTTCGATCTCCTGCATCTTCGCTTCCGAGCGCTTGTGGCTGAAGGCGCGCCGAAGATCCTCGGCCTCGCCGCCCGTAAAACCAGAGGCGATCATCGCCATGCGCAGCAACTGCTCCTGGAAAAGCGGGACGCCCAGAGTGCGGCGCAGCACGCGCTCGAGCGAAGGGTGCAGACATTCGGCTGCCTCGCGCCCCTGCCGCCGCTTCAAATAGGGATGCACCATCTTGCCCACGATCGGCCCCGGGCGTATGATGCCCACCTGCACCACAATGTCGTAGAAGCGCTCGGGCCGCATGCGCGGCAACACCGCCTGCTGGGCCCGGCTCTCCACCTGAAACATGCCGATCGTATCGGCCCGCTGCAGCGCGGAGTAGGTTTCAGGATCGTCCGGCGGCAGTTGCGCCAGATCGACCTCCTCGTGGTAGGACTCGCGTATGCGCGCCAGCGTCTCTTCGAGCACCGCCATCATACCCAGCCCCAGCAGGTCCACCTTGACCAGTCCGAGGTCCGCGCAATCGTCTTTATCCCACTGGACCACCACGCGGCCCGGCATCGTGGCCGGTTCGAGCGGCACCACGGAATCGAGTTGCCCCTCGCAGATGACCATTCCGCCGGAGTGCTGGCCAAGGTGCCGCGGCAGATCCTGCACGCCCTGGTACAGTTCGAGGAATTTCCGTATGCGCGGGTTCGCCGGATCCAGCCCCGCATCGCGGAACTGCCGCTCGGCGGTGTATTGCGGGTCCTTCCATTCCCACGCGCGCGCCAGCGCCGACAGGCGTCCCAGCACGTCTTCGGGAAACCCCAGCACCTTGCCCACCTCGCGCGCGGCGGAGCGGCCGCGATAGGTGATGACGTTGGCGGTCATGGCCGCGCCGCGCCGGCCGTAACGCTGGTAGACATATTGAATCACCCGCTCGCGCTGATCGCCGCTGGGCAGATCGAGGTCGATATCCGGCCACTCGCCGCGCTCTTCGGACAGGAACCGCTCGAACAGCAAATCCATGCCGACCGGGTCCACCGCCGTGATCCCCAGCGAGTAGCAGACCGCGCTGTTGGCCGCCGAGCCGCGCCCCTGCGCCAGGATGCCGTTGTTCCGGCAGAACTGCACCAGGTCCCAGACGATGAGGAAGTAGCCCGCGAGGCCTAGCTTCCCGATGAGCGCCAGCTCGCGCTCGATCTGCCGGCGCGCGCGTTCGTGATACGGCTGGTAGCGCCGGCGCGCGCCCTCGTCCGTGCGCCGTGCCAGGAACGAATTCATCGTCTCGCCTTCGGGCACTTGGTATTTCGGAAACTCGTAGCCCAGCTCGGTGAGGACGAATTCCAGCCGTGAGGAAAGCTCCACTGTGTTGGCAATGGCATCGGGATGGTCCGCGAACAGGCGCGCCATTTCGACGGCCGGCTTCAGGTGGCGTTCGGAGTTTCTGGCCAGCAGGCGGCCCGCCGCATCGAGCGTGGTCTTGTTGCGGACCGCGGTGAGAACGTCGAAGATCTCGCGCTCGGCGGCCGTGGCGTGGCAGACGCCGTTGGTGGCCAGCAGCGGCACGCGCAGGGAGCGGGCCCGCTCCACCAGCGCCTGGTTGCGCGCCTCCTCTTCCCGATCCATGTGCCGCTGTATTTCGGCATAGACGTCGCCTGGGGCGAACGCGTCGAGGAGCCACGGCAGATCGTGGTCCAGTCCCGCCAGGCACACCAGGCCCTCCGCGTGTTCTGCGATCTCCTCGCGCGTGGCCGCGCCTTCGTTCTTCTTCGCCCGCAGCTTCATGCGCGTGATGAGGTGGCACAGGTTGCGATACCCGACCCGGCTGCGGACCAGCAGCGGATATACCGTGCCATCGGTGCAGGTGACTTCGGCGCCGATGTGCGCGCGCACCTCCGCCTTCTTCGCCGCGAAATGGAATCGGGGCGCGCCGTAGAGCCCGTCTCGATCGACCAGCGCCATGGCCGAGAAGCCCATCTCAGCGGCGGCGCCCGCCAGCTCCTCGGGCAGCGACGCGGCGCGCAGAAAGCTGAATGCCGAGCGGGCGTGGAGTTCGACGTACTCAGTCCGCCGTGGGGCAGGACTCCAGTCCTGCAGCGGGCGTCCACGCCCGCCTCCATGAGGCCTAGTCATACGCCCCCTCAACAAACCACGCCCCGTCGTAGCGGTCGCGGTAAAGCAGATACAGCGCGCCGTCGGAGAGCGCGACATCCCACTCGTCGCGCGCCCAGGCGTCCTTGATCCACCAGTCGCCCGAAGTGCGCCACGGCCCGGCGGAATCGAGCACCCGCCCGTGCACGCCATCCGCGACCACCCGCGCCGGCCGCCCATCCGGAGCCTCGACCTTGGCCCGCAGCGCAGGCCGAAACAAACGCAAGGCCGGCAATACCGCGGACAACGTACTCTGTCCCCGATTTTCCGAGCCGCCAAAGCGCACCACGCGGAAGCTGCGCGGCCGGTGCGTGTCCATCAGCTCGGGCGAGCCGGCGTTTCCCTCGCCCACCAGCTTCGCAATGCGCGCCAGCGTCAGCTCCAGCTTCTGCGGCTCCGGCGCCAGCGGGATGAACAGGCCGTGCTGCACCACGCGCGGATTCACCGCCTCTGCCGAAAGCGCAACCGCCGTAACCGGCGCGCCGGGCGGATGCATTTCCAGATCGAGCGAGAGCAGTTTCAGAAAGGTCCCGGCGGACCGCATGGGATAGGGAAGGCGCAGCGCGCGCTCATGCGGAGCGGCGCCCTCGAGCGACAGGCTCAGCTTTAATTCGTGGGCCGCCAGTCCGCGCGATTCCAGGCGCGCGCAGAGATCGTGGAGCAGCCGCCCAAGCAGGAACGCGAGCGGCTCGAGCAGCACGAGCGGATGTTCCAGCTCGATCGACTCCGCAAAAGGCGGCGCCGGATTCGACGGCGCCAGAGGACGGCTGCCCGCGCCTCGCGCCAGCCTCTGCAAACGCACGCCCTCCTCGCCGAGCCGCTCGGCGACGCCATCCTCGGGCAGCGCGGCAAACTCGCCAAACGTGCGTATGCCCCACAGCGCGAGCGTGAGCGCGATCTCCTCGCACGGGTCGAGAAGCGCAACGGGGAGGCCGGCCTCCCGCCCCGGTTCCATCACGGTCACGCCGGCGAGACCGCGCGCGCCGTGGACCGCAAGGTCGGGATTGTCCGCTATGGCGATGTTCACGGCAAGGCCCACATCGGCCGCGCGGCGTGCGATGGCATCGGCAATCTCCCGCGGCGAGCCGAACAGGTGCGTCAGGCCGTCAATCGAGATGACTACGGTCGAGGGCGAAGTCTCTTCGACGTAGGGCGAGAAGTCCGCCGCGCACAGAACCAGCAAAGCGAGGTCCGCCCCGTATGGCGCATCGACCGCCGCGAACATGGCTCACCCCGCGAGGCCTATGGGAACCGAGGTCCCCGCCGACGCCGCCCGGAACCGCGCGCTCCGCAGCAATCGCGAGCAGCCCGCAACGCCCGACCAGGCCACGCTCTCGCGCCGCATCTCCAGGACCAGCGACGCGCAGGATTTCACCGTCTGCTCGCGCTCCACCAGGAGCATCACGGTGGGAGTATCTTCGATGGCGCGCCGCAATCGATACCACGTCGCCAGCGGAATGCGCCGCGCGACGCCTGGCGAAACGTCGCCCAAATCCAGCGCCACCATGCCGAATCCGCCGGCCTGCACCAGCATATCGGCAGCCTTGAGCGCATGCTCGGGATTGCCGCCGCACCGCACCCAGAGCAGCCGGGAAAGGTCAACACCCAGGGCTTGGGCCGATGCGGGATCGAATGTGTCGCCGGCATCGGCCAGCGCACAGATTTCTTCGCGAGCCGCCGCTGCCGCCAGCATCGAAGCCATCAGCGTGGTGCGTCCGCTCGAAGCCGGGCCGTGGACCTCGGTGATCGCCCCGCGAGGCAAGCCGCCGGTCAAGGCATCGAGAGCGGCGCTGCCCGTCGACACGCACTCGCGGGCCGGGCGCGCGCGCCAGTTGAGTTCGGCGCTGAATCGCCCGCCCAGGACAGACTCGAGATCGGCGCGGAGGAGAGCGGAGGATTTCATGGGAGGCTCGTTATTCGCCTTTTGTTCGCCTATTCGCATTGTGCGGCGAACCCGAGTGGAAGTCAAGGAGAAGGGTTGGCGGGGACGGTCCCTATCATGCTATAAAGGTTGAGGTCCACACGGTAACGGGCGCGTAGCTCAATTGGCAGAGCAACTGACTCTTAATCAGTAGGTTGAAGGTTCGATTCCTTCCGCGCTCACCATAGAATCAATCACTTACGGGACTTCTGCCCCACGCTGGAGCGCAACCTTCTCGCCCCAGCCGTGGTTCAACACCATCTGTCGGCGGGGGCCACCTTGGGCCTCCACAACGGTAAGGAGATCAACATCGCCTACCGCACGCGTTCGCGAAGACAGTGAATGGCGCGAACTCGATCCAGGGCGGCTTCCCGCCGCAAGGCTTTGGCGGCGGCGAGGCCAACCTGCGCATGTTCCAGGACTCGGTCGGGGTAAGCTTTGGATGGGGGAAGTAGACTATGCCTTGGTACGTAGCCGGTCCGTTGATCGGACTCTTCGTGCCTGCGCTCTTGATTCTGGGAAACCGCCTGTTCGGCGTTTCGAGCAATCTGCGGCACCTGTGTTCGGCGGCTCTTCCCAGCCGGCTCGACTACTTTCGTTACGACTGGAAGCGAACCGGCCTCTGGAATCTTCTCTTCGCGGCCGGCATTCTCGTGGGCGGCTTCCTGGCGGCGCACTGGGGGCCGGCCCAGAACGTCGCCATCTCGGAGGAGACCCGAATCGCCCTGACGCGACTGGGCATTCACGACTTCACCGGGCTTGCGCCGCGCGAGTTGTTCGCGTGGCCGGCG
>DATNLV010000027.1:0-2604 GCA_035602665.1 Bryobacteraceae bacterium
ATGCGCTTTCACTCTCAAGCTTGCCACGGCGTGGCGTGGCTTTCCAGCAGCGCCCGGAGTATCGGCGAATCCTCCATCGGCCATGGTATCTGATTTTTTACCGGATCGACGAAACCCGGCGGTTGGTGGAGGTCGCGAGAATCTGGGACGCGCGCCAAGACCCGGACACTTTCCGCCTTTAGGTTGCCGCAAGGTTGTCAGCGGTTCGGTTTTTGCTTCCACTTCGTTGCGTCTGCCTGTTGCTTGTTTCCGTTCGCAATAGATTAACCCTCAACTAAGTCCGCGCTGATAAGGCGACTTAGCTTCGGGCGGTAGGAAGCGTTCGAATCCCTCCCTATCCGCCAGGCTAATCTTCAAACGGATTTAGAGTGTCCACTTCGGGGAAATCACCCGTGTTCCGCGTTACCACAGTCAAGTGGCGGCTGATCGCAATCGCCGCAATCTGCGTGTCCGGGTAGGATCGTGGCTGGCGCTTCAGCGCCGGCCTCGAAACATATTCACCCCATGCTTCGGCGGCCGCGGCATCAAAGGGCAATAGGCGGTCTCCGGCCTCCCGAACGAAAGCAGAAATTTCCAGCAGAAGTCTTGCCCGCCGGCGCGGCTCGGTTTCATGGGCCCCCTGATAGCGCTCGGCTATCGCGATGCTCGGCACTGCACACGCTGCCCCATGCGCCAAGAGCCAATTCAGCACCTTCGCGTTAGGGCGCTGTTTGCCAGATTCGGAAATGACGTTCGTGTCGAGGAGGAACTTCACGGTGTCTGCACCTGCCGATGATCGCGCGCGGCGGCGGGCACCCGTCCCAAACGACGCAAGGCCTGCAGGAAGCTCCCACTGGCTCCGGGAACGGACATCTTGACCACACGGATTGAATCGCCGTCGGGACGCCAATCCAGCGTGGTCCCTGGTTCTATGCCGAATTGTCTCCGCAATCCCTTGGGCACGACCGTCTGGCCTTTGACTGTAACTGTGCTCGTCATGGTAAGAAATTCCTACCGCTTTGATCAACTGTCAAGACGACTTGGAGCCCGATTGCGGACTTGTTGTTAGGGGTCTCGATTGGATGAGCGGGACGTCGCTCACAGGACTCTGCAGTGGGTCAAAGGTTCCGCGTAAGCGATCGCCGAATCCGCGATCTAGCTCCCTGTCGCACGGGCCTTCGTTCAACCGCGCCGGTAGTTCTTGCCGGTGCCCAACGGGGGTGGGTAACCTGACCGCGTGACTCTCGAGCAGCCCACTGTTGGTTGAGCACCCATTCGGGCCCGGCGCCGATTCCAGCCCATGAGGAGGCATATCCCGGCCCTCGACGGCCTGCGCGGCATCGCATGCCTCATGATCTTCGCGGGGCACTTTGTCCACGAGCGCGACCACGTTTCCCATTCGGTCCCCGCCTTCTGGATCCGCGCCGTCTCCCAGTACTGGGCCGGGGTCGACCTCTTCTTTGTTCTCTCCGGATTCGTCATCTTCCTGTCCCTCGAGCGCCTGAGGAAGGAGACGAGCCTCCGGGGTGTCACCGCGTCCTATTTCACCAGCAGGGCGTTCCGAATCCTGCCCGTCTATGCCCTGCTGATCCTGTGCTACTTCTACATTCCCTTTAACAACGGGCTGATGAGGAGCGACCTGTTTGTCTCCTCGGTCCCCCCGCAGGTTTACCTCATCTTCGGCCAGTCGTGGTGGATGGTCCTGCACCACAGGGCGGGGGCTCCCTTCGTCCAGCCGACGTGGTCGCTTTGCTCGGAGGTGTTCCTGTACCTGCTCCTGTGGGCCATCGTCTGCCTCGTCCCCGGCCGGCATGTCCTCAAGGCGATGGCGGCCGCGGCGGCCGCGAGCCTCGCCCTGCGCATTTACACGGTCATGACGGGCGGGGATCTCTACGGCGCATTCATGTTTCCCCCCTGCAGGATGGACGGCTTCATGCTGGGCGGAATCGTCGCCCTTCTCCATTCGAGGGGTCAGCTGTCCTGGGTGAGCACCCGCGCCCTCAATGGGGTGATCGCCTTGTGCGCCCTGGCATTTGTCGCGATGACCTGCGGCGACGTTAACCTCTACGGGGGATTTGCGATCACGTTCGGCTACGGCTTCTACGCGGCGTTCTTTGCCGCGATCGTGCTCCGGGTGGCCATGGGAGGCAGCTTCGGCTTCCTGGCCAGGGGGCCCCTGGCCTACGTGGGAACGGTTTCCTACTTCGTGTACCTCGTCCACTTTCCGGTCGTTTACGCGATGAGCCGGGTCCCCTGTGGTGCGGTCCTCAACCTCCTGATGACGCTGGGAATCGTGCTTGGAGGAGCGACCATCAGCTGGTTCTGGCTGGAGAAGCCGCTCATTGCCCGCGGCAAGTCCCTGGCCGCGGCCCTCAGGGCGCCGGGCCGCGGTTAGGATTGGGCCTGGCTAGCCTTTTGGTGGGGCGACTGCGGGGGGCGCCGCCGGCCCGAAGGTGCCCGGGACGCCGTGGGCCGACTCCCAGGCCGGAAGGTACGGCTTCGCAAGCTCAAGGGTCTCGATCGCATTGAGGGCCCACTGCACGCTGGCCACGCCGTGGAGCTGCCAGCCGACCGGGGCCCCGAGGAATGCCGGGTCGGTCACGGGCTTCAGGAGCCCGGGCGCCG
>DATNLV010000033.1:0-7111 GCA_035602665.1 Bryobacteraceae bacterium
TTCAGAGTCCGTTTGAGTAGCGACCAAAAATTTTCCATTCCGTTCACGTGAACCCGACCGCGCACGTAGCCTTCGAGCTTGTTCACCATCTCGTGCGTGAACTCCGCTGGCAAGCTCTGGTAGGCGTCGTACTCATCGGAGAACACAGTAGAGCCCGGTTCCACGTTCGCCGTGACGTTCTTGTGGATCTCGTAATGCTTGCGCGTCGGCGCAACTGCTGCCCGCGCCCGTCCATCGCGTTCCAGGAGCCCGAGCACCACTGTCTTTCCCCAGTTGCCATCATTCTTCGCTTGGATCGTGCGCTTCGACTTGCGGTGCATGTTGGTGACTTTCCCGCCGACGAAGGTTTCATCAGCTTCAACGTCACCAGACAATTTGGTGCTGCCAGCGGCGCCCTGCATGACTTCCCGGATGCGATGCAGCATGAACCAAGCGGACTTCTGGGTGACCCCTAAAGCGTCGCCGATCTCATAAGAACTGACGCCATTCTTGCAACTGGCGATCATCCACATTGCCGCAAGCCACTTGTCCAGCCCGAGCGGAGAGTCTTCAAAGATCGTGCCCGTCTTCAGCGTGAACTGGCGGCGCTCGTGGTGGCTACCACACTGCCAGCGGTTGAACTTCTCGGAGAACACAACCCTCCTGGAACCACAGCGCGGGCATTCAACACCATTGGGCCAGCGGCGGGCAACCAAGTACTCGCGGCAGTTCTTAGGATCTGCGAAGTAGAGGATTGCTTCCTGGAGGGTCTGTGGTTCGTGTTCCATGGCTCTAGTATGCCTGAAACGAGTGGAGTTGTCAAGTCAATTATTGCCGATTCAGTTGGGGAAGTGGGGGGACTGGAGCCGCTGTAGCGCCGTCGACCGGACGCCGGCAAGCTTGGCGGGGCGTGGTGCTTCCGTGGTCCGCGACTGCGGGTTGCCACTTTGTTCGAGCACCTCGACAAGGGTTCGACGATAGACGAGTTCCTGGAATGGTTCCCGTCTGTCAGCCGGGAACAGGTGCACGAAGTCCTCGCTTTTGCCAAGGATTCTCTTGGGCAGCCCGCGGCGGTTGCGTGAGTATTCTTTTCGACGCCAACACCCCGGCTCCGCTGGCCCTTTCCTGGGTAGTGTTTGAAAGGGACTGGAGAACGGCGCTTTGCTCAACGCGGCCGAGCAACAGGGGTTCGATCTGCTGCTGACGCGCGACCAGAATGTCCGGTATCAGCAGAACTTCACGAGCCGCACGGTGGGTCTGGTCGTCCTCTCCTCGAATCATTGGCCTGCGCTGCGGCAAGTAGCCGCGAAGATCGCCACGACCGTCGATGTCGTTCAGACCGGGCAGATCGTGAGGATTGACGTAGCGTTGCTGTAAGCTGGCCTCTGCCGGCTGCCCGTGCTAGACGGGGTCGAGCTGGGTGCGGCTTTGGGAAAAGTGGGAACGGTTGTTCAGCCGTTTTCGCGGTCGCCTGCCCCGAGGTCGGCGGCCAGAGGGCCGCGCCCGCGAAACCATCGACCGCCTGCTGACCGCCTTGGACCCGCGCGCTCTGGATTTACGATCTGCGCACCAACAAGCACTTCACCCTGAAGCCCAACACCAGCGGGTCTGGAGGAGACCCGCTGCAGGCGTGGACGCCTGCCCCACCAGAACCTCACACCGTCACCAGCGGCAGTTCCGGGGCGATTCGCCTGAGATCGGCGGCGTCGCTGGTGACCACGGCCTGGCCGGCCCTGCGGGCACAGAGAACGACGTGGGCATCCACGATGTCGGCTGTCGCCGTTTGTGCCAGCAGGAGGCCGACCGCCGTCGCATCCGGCCCGTCGAGCGCCACCAGGTCCGTGCCGGGCTGCCGGATCAGGCGGGCCAGGCGGGCCTGTCTGGCAGGGGCTCGAATCGCCTGCGCCAACGCTGTCGCGGGAATCGTGATCCGCAGGCCGCGCTCGGCCGCGCGCGCCACGATCGCAAGCACACGCCGGTCGTCGCGGTCCAGTGCGATCAGGCCGCCGGCGTCGAAAGTGATGCCGCTCACGCCGCCTTCCCCTTCTTCGAACCTCTCGCTGGAGGCTGCGCGGAGAGAACCGCGTCGGCCCACGCACGCTCCCCTTTCGTCAGCGGGCCGCCCGTTTGCCGCAACGCATCTTTCAGCATCTCTCTCCATCCCGCCGCATCGAAAAGAGCCACTCCGACGGCATGCTGAACGAAGGCGGCGACGCTCGACGCCTGCCCCGCCGCAACCAGCGCGCGGACCTGCTCGACCTGATCGTCCTGGAGCGTGATGGTGATCTTGCGGGCCGCCATACCAAAAACCATACCACGGCAACCGTCCGTGTTCAACGGCAGAAAACCATGCTGCGTGCACCGCCGCGAAGGCAGCGCCTCCCGCACGGGCGGCGATCCCGCGGTCCCTGGAATCAAACCGAGAACAGCGGCGCCTTACATATACTAGGTTCTGGCACAATGACGCACCCATTGAAGCTCCTGATCGCCCTCGCGGCCATTTCGACGACGCCCGCCGTGTCCTGGTGTGCCGCTCCCTGGGATGTCCCGTTTGCAGGGGATCCGAAGGCGATCCTCGAAGGCGCCTCAGCCATCAAGCCCGCGAAAGACGCCGCCGTGGTGTTCCTGCTCGAAGAATGGCGCGTGACCATCGACCGCTCGGGGCGGATGAACTCCACGGTCCGCAGGGTCTACCAGGTGGTCGCCGAGGACGAGGTGGAGGATTGGGGCGAGGTGGAGCACGAATATGCGCCGTGGCATGAGGGGCGGCCTGAGCTGCGCGCGCGCGTAATCACGCGCGACGGCGCCGTGCACTGGCTGGATGACAAGACCGTGGCCGACGCGCCCGCCCTGCAGTTCGATGCGACAGTCTTTTCCGATAACCGCACGGTGAGGGCGCCCCTGCCGGCGGTGGCCCCGGGCGCGGTGGTCGAGTACGAAATAACGACGCGGGAGACCGCGCCGGCCCTCGAAGCGGGCACGCTGTTTCGTATCGCGATCAATTCGGGCATCGCCACGGAACGCATCCATCTGAGTATCGATGCCGCGCCGGGAATCCCTTTAAAGAAAAACGCCCGCCTGATCCCCGAAGAGCAGATTCACGAGAGCCGGTCAAAGAAGGGAACCCACATCGAGGTGGATGCCGGTCCATTCGCGGCAAAGACGGAGTGGGAAGCCGAGACTCCTTCCGACGTGCCGCCAGGGCCGGTCTTTGAGTTCTCCACCGCGCAGTCCTGGCAATCCGTCGCGGCGGAGTATGCGGGCATTCTGAACCGGCAGATCGCGCGTGCCGATCTTGCGGCCATTCTGCCGGCGAGCCCGGCGGGCGAAACTGACCGGGACCGCATGGCGCGGATTGTTGCCGCGTTGCACGACAAGATTCGCTACACCGGCGTGGAGTTCGGCCGTGCGGCGATTGAACCGCGGACGCCGGCCGAATCGATCGCGCGTGGCTACGGCGACTGCAAAGACAAGGCGGCGCTGCTGGTGGCGATGTTGCGCGCGGCGGGTTTCCGAGCCAGTGTCGCGTTGCTGTTATCCGGCACGGGCCTGGACCTGTCGCCGGAACTGCCGGGCTTTGGCTTGTTCGATCACGCCATTGTGCGAGTGGACGCGCCCCAGCCCCTGTGGATCGACGCCACGGCCAGCACAACGCGGGTCGGCGATCTGCCGCCGGCGGATCAAGGGCGGCTGGCCCTGATCGCCGATGGCGCCACGGCGGAGCTGATCCGAACCCCCGAGTCCGAATCGAAGGACAATCGTGCGGTGCATCGCATCGAGATGCGCATGAGCGAGTCGGGCCCCGGAACGCTCATCGAGACGGTGGAAGGCTCCGGCTTCTTCGAAGCGCAGATGCGCGAGTTGTACGGCGATCCGGCGCGGGCGAAAGATTCGCTCGAGCGGCAGATGAAGAACGGGTACCGCGCCGAATCGCTGGGGGAATACTCAGCCATGCCGCGGAACGACTTCACCCGGCCATATCGGATTGTGGCCGAAGCGCGGCGCACTCCGATCATCACCACGCTCGAAGACGAAGCCGTTGCGGCGTTTTCGCCGGTCTCGGTCTTCCAGCAGTTGAGCTACACGCTCAGGGCGAATGATGCGCCTCAAACGGAGCCGGCAAGGAAGCCGCGCCAGGCGGATTTCGTCTTTTCGGAGCCCCACCAGTGCGAGTACCGTTTCCTCATCAAGCCGCTCCCGTTATTCCGCGTCAAAACGCTGCCTGAGGGGCAGGAGATTCAGCAGGGCACCTTCCGGTACAGCCAGAGCTATCGCGCTCTGGAAGATGGCGCGGTCGAGGCGGTGTTTTCCCTCGACACGGGAAAGCGCAGGCTCACCGCCGCGGAATTCGAGAGTCTGCGGGAGAAGCTGAAACCGGCACTGCTCCGGCATCTGGAGATGCTGCAGTTCGTCTCGGCCCCCGCCGAAGCGATCGCGCTGGGCGACGTTAAGGAGGCCGTCCATCTGGTTCAAGACATGGCCGGAGCCGAAACCGGTGGCCCGCTCGCGCAGCGGGCGCGCGTTCTGACCGCGGCGGCGGACACGGAAGGTGCGATCGCCGCCGGTCGCAAAGCCGTCTCCATCGCACCGGAGTCGGTCTCGGCGTGGTTGGCCCTGGCGAGCGCCTACGAGCACGACCCGTTCGGGCGGGAACAGCTCGGGGACTGGAATCCGGAAGAGTCCCTCAAGGCTCTGCGGAAGGCGGTCGAGTGCGATAAGAACGGTTACCTCGCGAAACTCCACCTGGCCGCGCGCCTGGAACAGGACGCGACGCGCGCGCCTGGCGTCCGCAAGGAGGCTCTCGCCGAAGCGATCGGGATCTACCGGGACGTTCTGAAGCAGCAGCCGGCTGACATGATCCAGACGGCCCTGGTGCTCGACTTGCTGCGCGCCGCCAGACTGGCGGAGGCCGAATCGGAAGCGAAGAAACTGGCACCGTCGAGCACCCAGCAGTCCATCCAACTGGCGATCATCGCGTTGCGCGACTCTCCCGCCAGGGCCGTCATCAACTCGCAATCGGAGGGTCTCGCCGGGAGCCAGCGGGCCACGTTGCTGTTCGATGCGGCGCGAATGCTCTGCCAGACGCGCCACTACTCGGTCGGCGCCGATCTCGCCAAAGCGGCACAACGAATCCTGCCGAATCCGCAAATGCGCGCCCTGATCGAGCTGATTGGCAAGATGAAGCCGCATGAGGAGGAGGTCTACCCGCCCACCGATCCGCGCTTTCCGGCGCGCGCGCTTCTGGTTGCTGCATTCAGCGGAGCCAACGCGGACGCCGCATCCAGCCTGTTCGCCACCCCGGCGGCGGGCCGTGGGAAGGATATGCTCGAGGCTCTGCGCCGCCGCGGGGCAGCGAAACGCAGGGAACTCGAGCACCTGGGCATTTCTTCGGAATTCATCGAAGATGCCCTCACGGCAGGGGACGACCTGATTCAAGAGGGCGACGACGAACGCGGCTACCAGATCAGTTCGCCGAGGGGAGAATTAGGAACTGCATTCGTCGTGAAAGAGGCCGGGGGATACCGGGTGCTGGCCACGTGGGATCAGCTCGCTCCGGTGGGAGACCTGGTGCTGGAACTGCTGCGCAAGGGCGATTTGAGGATGGCGCAAATGTGGCTCGACCGCCTCGCCTCCTTCCCTGTGGTAGTGCAGTTGGCCCGAAGGAGCCACGCCGGCGAGCACACTCCCGCCGTGCGCAATCTGTGGAGTGGATCGACGCCGGAAACCCGGGATGCGCGGGTCGCGCGGATCGCCGCAGCCAGTGTGATCGCCGAGTTCGCTCCGTCGGACGCGGCCATTTTCGTTCTCCGGGAGGCTCGCCGCAGCGCGACAGATCGCGTCGAACGCGGCAACATCGACGCGGCGTTGTGCGAGGCTTATGCCAAAATGGGTCGCTCGGCGGACCTGCTCGCCACGGCCCGCTCGATGGAGGGCACCATCGCCGTCGCTGGCCTCAGCTTCGGCTATCTCGTCGAAGCCCGGCAAGCGGCCCGCCAATGGCCCGAGCTGGAGCAGGATGCTGAAGCAAAGCTGCGCTCGGGGCGACCGGACAGCGCGGCGCGCTACATAGCGGCATTCGCGGCGCTAGCATCGCAAGACTATGTCAAAGCCGGCGCACACATCCAAGCCCTGCAGGCCGAGCAGTGGGTGGATGCCGATTCGCGGGTGCTCATTGGCTGGTACAGGCTGCTGAAGGGGGCGGCCGACGAGCAGGTCCTCAAGCTGGCCGAGGAGCGGGTGGGCGGCGACGATGCGGATAGCTTTTACGTCCTCGGCCTTTTGCAGGCGGCGCTCGGCCGGCCAGACGAGGCACGCCACAGCCTGGCGAACGGCCTGGCGAAGGACGACGCGGCGGCGCTCGATGCCAAGCCTTGGGTCCTGCTCGGCAAGATTCAAGAACTATATGGGCTCGACAACGCTGCGAAAAGCTCATATGCCAAAGCGAAGCTCGCTTCACGGCGCGACCAGACATCTGTCTGGGCCCTGAGCCTACTCAAGGATCCAGCCAAGTGAGTGCCCCGCCCCCCCTCCCCTAACCGGTATATTAAAATCCGCAACAGTGCAATTAAACTCACCTTGGGCCTTTTCACCCAACCCGGATGCGATTTCCCCCAGACTGGGCCACTAGTTCTAAAGAAAGGCGACGCCCCCCGAACCGGCGAGTCCCCGCCAATCGACAGGCCGCGCCAGGCGGCGCCGTTTGGCCCGATGCCTGCTAGTCCGGAGCGGGTTTCTTCATTTGAGGAGAGTTGAACTTATGCGTTTCGCAGGCGTATCTCGTTCGTTGCGTATGGCGATCCGGGTGGTGCTGGCCCTCACCGTGGTGGTGGGCTCGGCGCTGCTGTTCAGCAGCTCGGATTTTCCCGTCTATCCCGCAGGCCTGAAGGCGCACTACGCCTCGGCCGCGGTAATCAACTTCGTTCGCCCCGGTCTGGTGTTGAAGATCGAGTCCGCGAACATTGCCAACGACGGCACCATCACCGTCAAGTTTACGGTGGCCGATCCCATGACGCTGCCGCTCGACATCGCCGGCATTACGACTCCGGGCGCGATCTCGACCCGCTTTGTGATCGGTGCGATTCCCGAGGGCCAGGAGCAGTACGTCTCGTACATCTCGAGAACCGCGACCGGG
>DATNLV010000103.1:0-3724 GCA_035602665.1 Bryobacteraceae bacterium
CGACGAGCACCCCCGCGCTGGAAAGACTAGACTTCATGCCTGCCCTGAGTTCCTCGTTATCATACCAACTTCTCCCGGTTCGCGAGCTAAGGAGGGGGAGGTTCCGCTACAGCCGGAGGCGGGCTGAAGCCCCACGCGGGCTCAAGCCCGCCCCCCGGCCACCCGGCAAGATATAATTTGTGTAAAGCAGTCCCGGCAAACCCAAGCAGCACCTAAGCGTCCAGCTTCGGTTGACAACCTCAATGCCTGCGGCAGACGCGGGCCGCGGCATGGAATCGCGAGATCTCAGGAGGCGCCATAAGGAGAATCGATGATGACGTTACGAACGCTTGGAGAGAGCGATCTGAACATTACGCCGCTTGGCATTGGAGCGTGGGCCATCGGCGGTGGGAACTGGGAATTCGGCTGGGGCGCGCAGGACGACAAGGAGTCCATCGCCGCGATCCATGCGGGCCTGGACCACGGCATGAATTGGATCGACACCGCGGCCGCTTACGGGCTGGGCCACTCGGAGACGATGGTCGGCAAGGCGATCCAGGGCCTTCAGACGCGGCCTTACGTCTTCACCAAATGCAGCCTGGTGTGGGACAAGTCCGGGAAGATAATGCACAACCTGCACGGCGCCTCCATCCGAGGGGAGGCCGAAGCCAGCCTGAAGAGGTTGGGCATTGACAGCATCGATCTGTACCAGATCCACTGGCCGGCATGGCACGGCCTCCCGGAGAGTGCGTCGCCCGGATCGGTCGAAGAGGCCATTGGCGAGATGGCGAAACTCAAGCGCGACGGGAAAATCCGGCACATAGGCGTGTCGAACTTCGACGCAGGGCAGATGCGGCGCGCCATGAACGTGGCGCCCATCGTTTCGCTGCAGCCGCCGTATTCGCTTGTGGCGCGAGAGGTGGAGCCGGCGATCCTTCCCTTCGCGCTGGAGAACCGGATCGGGGTGATCGTTTACTCGCCCATGGCCTCCGGACTTCTGACCGGCGCCATGACGCGGGAAAGGATCGCGGCATTCCCGGAGGATGACTGGCGCAAGCGCAGCGCGAACTTCCGGGAGCCGCAGCTTTCCCGCAACCTGCAGCTGGTCGAGATCCTGCGCGCCGTCGGCGAACGGCATCGCACCACGCCGGGTGAGGTGGCCATCGCGTGGACTCTGCGGAATCCTGCCGTGACGGGCGCGATCGTAGGCGTCCGCAGCGCCCGTCAAGCGCGGGGCGTCGCCGGGGCCGCCGACATCGAACTCAGCGCGGACGACGTTTCTGAAATCGAGCAGGGCCTGGCGGTCGCGGCGGGCTGAGCCTCAAGGCCGCTCGATGAGGACGACCACGTGCCCCTTCTTGTGGCCGGCCTCCGCATGGCGGTGAGCTTCGGCGATTTCGGCCAGCGGATAGCGCTTGTCGATCACTGTCCGCAGTTCGCCGGCCTCGATCAGCCCCTTGAAGAAAGACAGATCGCCGGGGGCGCTGCGCGCCACCCCGCCAAGAACTTTCGCGGCGCCGGTGAGCGAGATCCACATCCCGCGAAGCATGGCGCCGAGGATCCAGAACAGTCCTCCCGAGGCCCCGATCCGAATATAGAAGCCGCCGCGCTTGAGGCATCTCAGGGTGCGCGAGAAGCCGCTCTTTCCGACGGTGTCGCAGACGACATCGTAGACGCGGCCGGCTTTCGAGAAATCCTCCTTGGTGTAATCGACCACCTCGTCGGCCCCGAGAGACTTCACCAGTTCCAGATTGGCGGTGCTGCACACACCGGTTACGTGCGCACCGAAGTGTTTCGCCAGTTGAACCGCGAAAACGCCGACACTCCCGGACGCTCCATAGATGAGCACGTTCTGCCCGGGCTGGATATTCGCCTGCCTGAGGAAAAACACCGCCGAGGTCGCGCCGAACAGAACCGCCGCGGCTTCCTCCAACGTCATGTTGGCCGGCTTTGTGGCCAACGTGCCGGTTTCGGGCACGCATACGTACTCAGCGTGCGCGCCGAACTTGAACCCTGTGGAACCGAAAACCGGATCGCCCGCGCGGAACCGTGTCACGGATTTGCCCACCGACTCGACGGTTCCGGCGAACTCCATCCCTAAGGTCCGGGTCTTTGGCCGCAACAGGCCGGCCATGATTCTCACCAGGAACGGCTTGGCTCTTCGCAGCCTCCAATCCGCGGCGGCAACCGTGGAGGCATGGATGCGAACCAGGACGTCATGGTCGCCAGGGGAAGGCTTTTCGACCTCCTCGATGTGAACGACTTCCGGAGGTCCGTATCGGCGATAGACAGCGGCTTTCATCGTTCATTCCTCACGCAGTAGTCTCACAGGATCGATCGACAGCGCCCGTTGCGCTGGAATCCACGTAGCCAGCAGCCCAACGGAAAACATGGCCAGAACAACGCCGGCTAATACCAATGGGTCGCGGGGGTTTGCCTGATACACGATGGCGGCCAGCACCCGGCTCGCCAGCATTCCCAGAATCAGTCCTGCCGCCGAACCAAGAGCCAGCAGCTTGAACGCCCGTCCCAATGCGGCCTCTAAAACCTCGTGGGGCTGCGCGCCCAGAGCGAGACGAATTCCCAATTCCTTCAGCCGCCGGCTGACCGAATAGGCGGCCATTCCGAAGATCCCCGTGATGGACAGCATCGCGCCCATCATGCCGAGTACGCCCAGGGAGACCGTGGCCACACGCGAAGGAAACAGAACCACGGCCAGCAGGCTGTCCCAGGACTTCGTGTCGAGGAGCAGCCCCGCATCCAACTCGAGCAGCTTAGTTCTCATGGCCGCGGCAAGCTGCTGCGGTTCGCGGCGCGAGCGCACCACCAGGTACGCCTGCTTCGCCGGCGATTGCAGAAAGGGGAGAAACATCGCCGCCTGCTGGTCTTCGGTAAGGAGGACGTACTTGCCGTCTTCGACAACGCCCACGACCTGAACACGCACGCCGTCCTGGGTCTTGTAATGTCCGCCGACGGCGCGCGCCACCGATCCGAACATCCTGGTGGCGAACTCCCGGTTCACTACGGCAACGGGCGGCGCGTTCGTGTCGTCATGCCAGGAGAACGGCCTGCCCGCCAGCAAACGCGTGCCGGCGGCGCCGAAATATCCGGGAGATATTTCGTACCGGACCGGAATGGCGGCGGCATTCGATTGCCTCAGATCGATGGCTTCGTCCTTGAAGACATTCACTTTGGTGCCGGCGGTGTAGACGAGCGGAGGGTAGCCATTCACCAATCCCGCATGCTCGACGCCAGGAATTGTCTCCAGCGCATCGATCATACGCTTCTGCATATCGGGCACGCTTGCGCCGCTGTAACCGGCCGCTGCCAGGTTGACGCTCACCAGCATTGTGTTCCGGGGCTCGAAGCCGAAGTTGCCGTGCAACGAGCTAACCAGCCCACGCACGGCGACCATCGAAGAGGTCACCAGCACCGCACAGATCGCAATCTGCACGGCCAGCAACAGGTCGCGAACCGTGATGCGCCGGCCCGGCGCGCCGGCCGAGCCCGATTTGACGATCTGGTACGGATCGGTCCGCAGGACCTGGCGCACCGGAACAATCCCGAAAAGAAATCCGCACACCAGGGCCAAAGCCAGCGCTACGAAGTAGACCGCTGCGTCCGGCTCCGCGGGCACGTGGACGCCGGTCCCGGCGAAGGGCTGCCATGTGCACAGCCGGCGCAACAGAGCGACGCCGACCAGGAGCCCCGCCGCGCCCCCGACGAGCGAGATCAGCACGGCTTC
>DATNLV010000119.1:0-13389 GCA_035602665.1 Bryobacteraceae bacterium
CCGAGTGGCTGGCCCGGTCCGACGCCTGCCGTAACCAGGCCTTCCGCGCCGGCTCCAATGCCTACGGGCTCCAGTTCCACCTGGAGGTCACCCCCGAGATGATCTCCACCTGGTGCTCGGAAGATGCCAACGCCGGCGACATGCGCGAACTCGCGGCCCCGATCGACCCACACGCTCACGCCGCCGGACTCGCCGGGCTGGCTGCGACCGTCTTCGACCGCTGGGCCAGCCTGCTTTCCAGCTAGTGGGGCAGGCGTCCACGCCTTGCAGCGGGTCTCCAGACCCGCTTCCGCGACCGCAGAGGCGGTCATGACGGCAGGTACTAGCAGTACTTTCAAGAGTGAACCTCCCACGTCACGTCCAGATGGGTTAGAATTGCCTATGGTTTTCGGGAGTCGGCGCTGGCTCGGTGCCGATGTGCTACACTCTAGAGCAGAAAGACTCCGCCGGTTGCTTCCAAAATCTGCAACGGATGGCGGTGTCGAGGCGTCTATTC
Source organism: Bryobacteraceae bacterium (assembly GCA_035602665.1). Lineage (GTDB taxonomy): Bacteria > Acidobacteriota > Terriglobia > Bryobacterales > Bryobacteraceae > DASWZN01. The sequence goes on from DATNLV010000119.1 coordinate 497, forward strand.
AGGCGAGACCAAAAGCGCGCGAGCGCCGAAGGAGCGCCGGTAAGTGACGACGAAGATGGAAGGTCAAACGTCTAAGCCCCCCGAGTCGGCGGTCAACGCCGTTACTACCCAAGCACCGCAGCCCGTTGGCGATCACCTCGACAGGCTATGGCTATCCGAAGTCGAAGAGCCGTGGTACCGGTCTTTCGTCCGCAACGTCAGGGAAGCGATCAATCCCCCGAAGCTCCCACCGCTCGAGGTCACATCCAAGCCAATTCCCGTTAAGGACATCTGGGGCGAGTATCGCTACGGACGCCAGTCCGCTCTCTATTCGACCGGCATCCACATATTGGTGGTGGTGCTGCTGTTCACCGTGGGCGCCAGCAGGCCCGTCCGCACCGCGCTACAGAAGGGCGTGGTACTGATCGATCCCAACCTCGCTCCCTACATGCCTGATCTGAAGCCGAAGGACAAGCCGGCTCAGGGCGGCGGCGGCGGCGGCGACAAATCGCCCCTGCCCGCTAGCAAGGGAAAGGCTCCGCGTTTCGCGGCCCGGCAGTTCGTTCCTCCAGCGGCCGTGGTCAACAACCAAAACCCGAAGCTGCTCATGGAGCCGACGCTGGTCGGTCAGGCCGACATGAAACTGCCCAACGTGGACATCAACGCCTGGGGCGATCCGCTGGGTAAGGTCGGGCCTCCTTCGAACGGCACTGGTTCGGGCGGCGGTATCGGTAGTGGATCGGGCGGCGGCATCGGGCCCGGCCGAGGGCCCGGTTACGGACCTGGCGAAGGCGGCGGCGCCGGCGGCGGCGTGTTCCGGATCGGCGGCGGCGTTTCCGCTCCGGTCGCGATCTACAAGGTAGAGCCGGAATACTCCGAAGAGGCCCGCAAAGCCAAGTTCCAGGGCACCGTGGTGCTTTCGATCGTCATCGACGAGAAGGGCCTGCCGACCAACTTCAAGGTCGTCCGTCCCCTCGGTCTCGGCCTGGACGAGAAGGCCATCGAGGCCGTCCAGAAGTGGCGCTTCCTCCCCGGCAAGAAGGATGGGCACGCCGTAGCGGTCCTGGCCACCGTGGAAGTGAACTTCCGGCTGCTGTAAGCGACCTTCGCTTCAACAGCACCGAACCGCGACCGTCAGGGAGCGGACTCATCTTTCGTGCAACCGTTCTCTGCGCCCGCCGTCTGACAAACGGGGAGAGCGGAGGCGCCTCAATTCGAGGAGCCTCCATGGACGATACACCCCGAACCTTCTTCGTTGCCGTCACCGAAGTTCCGCGTGGCGGGTTCCGGCATAGAACAGAGGTTGCCGCCACTTCCCTCTTGGTCCACGCCGGCGTGATCGGCCTTCTGTGCGTGCTGGCTGGCGGGCGCCCGCCGCGCCCCACCACTACACAGCACCCCTCGCACTTCACTCGCCTGGTGGCGCCGTACCTCCGGCAGAAAGCAAGCGAGGGTGGCGGAGGTGGCGGCGGCAGGTCGCCTCTGCCCTCGACCTTCGGCCAGGCGCCGCCGTTCGCCCACACCCAGTTCGTCCCGCCCAGTCCGTTGACCGCCGCCGAGTACAAGTTCCTGATGGCGCCGACGCTGGTGGGCCCACCCGACGTGCATATGCCCCCGGTAGATGCGCCATTGTGGGGCGATCCGACGGCACTGCCAGGGCCTCCGTCCCCTGGTCCTGGCTGTTGCGGAAGCATAGGCTCGGGACGCGACCATGGAATCGGCCCCGAGGACGGCGGTCCCGGCGTCGGCCCCGGCCCCGGCGGCGGCTACAGGGCCAATGTCGCCGGCCTAGGCGTATCGCCCCCGGTCCCGCTCTACAAGGTCGAGCCCGAATACTCCGAAGAGGCGCGCAAGGCCAAGTTCCAAGGAACGGTGGTGCTCGAGATCGTCATCGACGAACATGGCAACCCGACCAACTTCAGGGTGCTCAACCCGCTCGGCCTGGGGCTGGACGAGAAGGCTATCGAAGCGGTCAGGCAATGGCGCTTCCGCCCCGGGATGAGGAACGGGAAACCCGTGGCAGTCGTCGCCAGGATCGACGTCAGCTTCCATCTGCTGTAGCACTGCACCAGGCCCGCTCCCTCACGGTCGCGGTTCGGTGCTCGCCGCTGCTCCAATGGCCGCGCACTCCGCGCAGGGGCAGATGCGACGGAAGTGCTCGTAGGAATAAATGCCGCTGCGGTGACCGTCGCTCCAGTTGAGCCGGATGGCGTAGTTGCCCACCGTCTCCACCTCGTCGATCTTCAGCGTCGCCTGGAACATCTGGAACGGGTTGGCCGGCGGCGGCGGTCCGTGCGTACCCGCGCACGTCGCGCACGGGCAATGGTCGCGCAGATACCGCAGCGTGTACTCGCTGTGGTGCCCGTCCTTCCAGTCGATGCCGATGCCCTTCGACTTCGAGATGGCGATGCGCTCCGCCTGAAGCTCACATGCGTTCGACATCGATGATCCCCGAGAGGCGGCGCATGGCCGCGACGATGCGCTCGAGCTGCTTTTTGTCGCGCACGTCCACCGTCATGTCCACCACCGCGCCCTCCTTTTCGTTCTGCTTCGCCTCCAGGCTGCGAATGTTGCTGTTCTCGTGGAACAGCACCGAGGTCAGCTCGCTGAGCATGCCGGGCCGGTCGTTGGTGTAGACCACGATCTTCACCGGGAAGCTCTCGGAAGTCGCGCGCGTCCATTCCACGTCGATGCGGCGCTCGGCCTCGTACATCAGGTTCGTGACGTTGGAGCAGTTGGTCGAGTGCACCGCCACGCCCTTGCCCCGCGTCACGTAGCCGACGATCGCCTCGCCGCGGATCGGGTTGCAGCACTTGGCGCGATAGACCAGCAGGTCGTCCATGCCCTTGACCTTGATCACCAGGTCGCCGGTATCGGGCATGCCGCCCGGAACCCCGGGGAGGGTCACGGGCGGTGCCTTCTTCTCCTCTTCGTCCTCCAGGCCCACCGTGTCGGGCGCGAGTTTCTGGAGGATCTTCCGCGGCGAGAACTTCCCGTAGCCGAGCGCGGCGTACAGGTCGTCCATCTTCGCGAAGCCGTACTCGGAGGCCACCCGCTCGACATCGGTCTTCGCGATCCGGTTCAGTTGCACGCCCACGCGGCGCGCTTCCTTCTCCAGATACTTCTGGCCGATCTCGATGGATTTGGCCCGCTCGGTCGCGTTGATGACGGTGCGGATTTTGTTGCGCGCCCGCGGAGTCCGCACCAGCGCCAGCCAGTCCTTGCTCGGCATGTGGCCCGGCTGGGTGAGGATCTCGATCACGTCGCCGTTGCGCAGCGCGTACTTCAGCGGGACGATGCGGCCGTTCACCTTGGCGCCCACGCAGGTGTGGCCGACCGCGGTGTGGATGGCGTAGGCGAAATCGACCGGCGTCGAATCGCGCGGCAGAACGATCACCTTGCCGCGCGGCGTGAAGGTGTAGACCTCCTCGCGGTACAGGTCCACTTTCAGGGTGGACATGAACTCGTTGGAGTCGCGCATCTCCTGGATCCACTCCAGCAGGTGGCGCAGCCAGGCGATGCGCTGGTCCTCCTCGTCCCCCGCGCCTTTGCGCCCTTCCTTATACTTCCAATGCGCGGCGATGCCCTGCTCGGCCACGCGGTGCATCTCCTCGGTGCGGATCTGCACTTCGAAAGTCTGGCCGTTGGGGCCCATCACCGAGGTGTGCAGGGACTGATACAGGTTCGGTCGCGGAATGGCGATGAAGTCCTTGATGCGCCCGGGAATGGGACGCCACTCGTTGTGGATGACGCCCAGTGCCGCGTAGCAGTTCTTCACGCAATCGGTGACGATGCGCACCGCGAGCACGTCGTAGACCTGCTCGATGGTGATCTTCTGCCGCTTGAGTTTGGTGTGGATCGAGTAGGCGCGCTTGATGCGGCCCTCGATGCGCGCCGGAATTCCCTCGCGGCGCAGGACCACGTCCACGTGATCCTTGATCTGCTTCAGGAACTCCTCGTTGCCCTGGCGGCGCGATTCGATGGCGGTGACGATTTCCTCGTATGCCGCGGGTTCGAGGTGCTTGAACGCCAGGTCTTCGAGCTCGCCGCGGATCTTGCCCATGCCGAGGCGGTGCGCGATGGGCGCGTAGATTTCCAGGGTCTCCTGCGAGATGCGCTGCTGTTTGTCGGCCGGGAGCGCGCCCAGGGTGCGCATGTTGTGCAGGCGGTCGGCCAGCTTGACGATCACCACGCGGACGTCGTCCACCATGGCCAGCAGCATCTTCCGGACGCTTTCGGCCTGGCGCTCTTCGCGGGAGTAGAACTTCAGCTTGCTCAGCTTGGTGACGCCATCGACGCAGTGCGCCACGTCGTCGCCGAACCTCTTGCGGATCTCCTCGACCGCCACACCCGAGTCTTCGATGACATCGTGCAACAGACCGGTCTGGACGCAGACCAGGTCCATGTTCATGTCGGCCAGGATGAAGGCGACGTTGAGCGGATGGAAGACGTAGGGTTCGCCGGAAGCGCGCACCTGCCCTTTGTGGCACTCGATGGCGAAGCGGTAAGCTTTTTCGACCTGCGCGAGGTCTTCGCGCGGGCGCAAGACCTTGAGCCGGGCCTCGATCTCACGGTACAGGCTCTCGACCTGTGCGGCGCCGCCGGCAACGTCTTCCGGCGCTTGCACTTCCTGGGTAGGGTCGGAGGACATAAAAAAAACAGGCGGCGCTGATCGCCGCCTGTCTCCAGTATACCAGTGGCCCGTGAATCGGGACCGCGCCGCTTGCGCGCTACTGCCCCGCCGCGGCGGGGGTAACGTCGGCCGTCATGCCGGCCTTCAGCTTGCGCATGTCGAGCGTCTTCTGCATCCACAGATCGGCCTGACCGATATCGGCCTTGTAATCCTCGGGCGTCGCAGCCAGGTCGGCGCGTTCGCGATAGAGCAGGTTGAGATAGGCCATCGCGTCATCGTACTTGTTGTCGACCTCGAGCGCGTGATTCAAGTTCCCGATGCCGGCGTTGACCATGTCCCAATACTTGGCGCGCAGCTCTTCGCGGGCCTTCTTGTCCTTCAGCGGGCCGGGGTCCTCGGGCTTCATTCCGGCCTTGGCTCGCGCGACGCTGAGAGTGGGATACCACTTCGCCCACGCAATCACGCCCAGGCTGTAGTAGGCGGTCTTGTTCTTCTGGTCGAGGTCGGCCAGCCGTTGATACCAGGTCTGGGCCTCGTCCAGCTTCGCAATCTTCTGATCGAGGTCCTTGATGCCCTGGGTCTCGCTGTAGTTCAACTGGGCCAGGTACTCGATGGCGACGGCGTTCTTCGGGTCGTCCTTCAGCACCTGGTTGAACTGGTCCTTGGCCGCCTCGAGCATCTTGGCGTTGTCGGGCTCGTCGGAGCCCGGGATCCATTGCTGGAAATAGGCGATCGCCAGGTACAGCCGGGCGGTCGGGAACGTCGGGTCCAGCTCGATGGCTTCCTTAAACTTGTCCACCGCGTCGGAATACCGCGCGTTGCGGAAGGCTTGCACGCCCTTGTTGAGATCGTCGCGCGCCCTAAGTTTCTTGCACCCGGTGCCGGAAACCAGAATCACTGCGATAGCGAACGCAGCTGCTAAATAAGTCCATTTGCGGTTCATGCTAGCTCCTCCAGGCTTCACTGCCCGGCTTCGACCTTCTGAGTCATCAGCCCGACCTTGTCGATTCCGGCGGCGTGAGCGGTGTCGATGACGTTCGCGACCGGCCCGTATTCGAGATCCGGATCACCCTTGACGAAGACGACGCGTTCGGCGCGGCTCTTGAAGATGTCTTCGAGGCGCGTCTGCAGGTCGGCTTCCGTGACCGCATCCTGATTGATCATCAGCGACTTGTCCTTAGCGATCGAAATGACCACGGTGCGGAGGTCGGACTGGCTCGGCTGCTCGTTCGGTTTCGCGGGCTGCGGAACCAGCGCGCTGAGCCCCTTGGGCGTCACCGGGGCGATGACCATGAAAATGATCAACAGCACCAGCAGCACGTCGATGAATGGCGTGACGTTCATGTCGCATTTCAAACTACCGGTGCCACCAACGGCCATTGACATAAGACTATCCTCCTTGAAAACACCCAGCCCGTCAGAGCTAGTGCTTCTTCTCCTCGACTTGATCGGTCATCAGCCCGAGTTGATCGACCCCGGCTGCTCGCAGATTGTCCACCACTTCGACCACCTTGGCGTACTTGGCCCGCGAATCGGACTTCACATAGCAGGTCTTGTCCTGGCGACCGGAGATCAGGTCCTTGACCTTGGGCGGCAGATCCGCGGCTTCGGTGCGATCCTTGCCGAGGAAGGTCTTGCCGTCGCGCGTGATCGCGACCACGACTGCGTCTTCCTTCTCCGCGTTGGCCATGGCGATCGGATTCTTCGCCTTGTAGAGGTCCACGCTGACGCCCTTGGACAGCATGGGGGTGATGACCATGAAGATGATGAGCATCACGAGCATCACGTCCACCATGGGCGTGACGTTGATGTCCGCGACGGGCGGCGGCGCCTGAAATTTTTTCATTTCCGTTTCCTCCCGACTTAGTCCAGCCTGCGCTTGCGGGGAGCCCGTCACCGGACTCCCCTCCCGCGCAATTCAACTCGCTGGCTCAAGTCCAGTAACGTTACTTCGCCACCTGCTGCTGCGACCGCTTCAGGAAGTAGTCGATCAACTCCGAGCTGGAATTGCCCATCTCGACGTCGAACGCTTCGATCTTGCTGGTGAAGAAGTTGAACATCCACACGGCCGGGATAGCCACGAACAAGCCCACAGCGGTGGTCACGAGGGCTTCGGAAATACCGCCCGCGACGGCGCCGATACCGGTGGACTTCTCAGCCGCCATGCTCTTGAACGCGTTGATGATGCCGGCGACGGTGCCGAACAGTCCGACGAACGGAGCGGTGGAGCCGATGGTTGCCAGGTTGCCGACGCCGCGCTTCAGTTCGGCATGGACAATGGCTTCTGCGCGCTCGAGGGCCCGCTTGGAGGCCTCGATCTCTTCGCCCGAAATCTCGGAGCTGAGCTGATGCGCACGGAACTCCTGCAGACCAGCGACCACAACCTTGGCCAGATGGCTCTTCTTGTAACGGTCCGCGATCTTGATGGCCTCGTCCAGCTTGCCGTCACGCAGCGCGCCGGCAACCGCCGGAGCGAACTGCCGCGACTGCTTGCGGGCAGCGCTGTAAGCGATCAGGCGATCGATCATCACACCGATCGACCACGCGGACATCAGGAAGAGGATAATGACGACCGCCTTCGCCAGGCCGCCCATCTGGTGCCAAAGCGCGACGACGTCCCAACCAACCGCCCCTCCAGCTTCCTGGAGCAGCAGCAATGCCCAAACTTGAGATGCTAGCAACATTGTTCTCTTTCTCCTGCGAGTTGAATTTGGCTGGGAAGAGCCTTATGGCCGTCCCATGCCGTCTTGTAACCTTACTTTACTGGCTCAACGTGAAATTCACGTCGATCTGGGTAATGACCTCGACCGGCTCTCCGTTGAGGAGGGTCGGACGATATACCCACTGCGACACGGCAGCCTGCGCCGCCGGCACCAGCAGCGGGTGACCGCTGACTAGCTGCAGATTCTGAATCGTGCCGTCGCGGCCGATGATGGCCGTGAAGACCACATGCCCCTGGATGCGCGCCTGCTTGGCGAGCGGGGGATATGCTGGATTCTGTCCACGGACCTTCGCGGCCGCCTGAACATTTCCGCCCACGCGGACGCGCGTGACCTTCGGCGCCGCCGGAGGAGGAGGCGGAGGAGGAGGCGGAGCCGCGGACGCGGCGGAGCTGATGATGCCGCCGAGAACGCCGCCGGCCGCTCCACCGGGAACGCCGCCATACACGCCGCCGACTACACCGGACGAAGGTGGCGGCAACTCGTCTTCCTTGATCATCGCGATGTTTTTCGGGATCACTTTGGGCGCCATCAGTTTGCCGGCATCGAACTGGCGCGGGATGACCCGGATCACTTTCGGGGGCGCCATAGCGGGAGGCGGAGGCGGAGGCGGAGGCGGCGGGGGCGCCGTCAGAAAGCTCGTCAACTGCCCCTTGGGAAGGGCGTCGTAGTAGATCAGCGGAATGAGCACCGCTATGCCGATCAGCGAACACTGGATGATGAACGAAACCACGATCGTCCAGGGCTTGTTGGTCTTGCTCTTGTCGTCGAGGAGGCTTTGTTCAAACATATCTGGTAACCCTATCCCTTTCGAATCCTTTCCGCTCCGGCTTGCGCCGGGTCCAACACAATGCCTACCTTGCCGCCTTCACCGAACCTCGCCGCGCGGGTTGTACCGGCGGCGCCCCAACCGGAGCCGAGGGCCCGGAGGACGGCTTCTTCCGCTTCTCCACAAAATCCTGCCAGAAAACCAGAATCGGACTGGCGATGAAGATCGATGAGTACGTCCCGATAATAATACCAATCACCAGGGCCAGTGAAAAGCCGTGCAACACCTCACCGCCGAACAGGAACAGCGCCAGAACGGTGAGGAAGGTGAGACCCGACGTCAGAATGGTCCGGCTCAGGGTCTGATTGATACTGCGGTTGATCAGTACGTCGAGCTTCTCGCGGCGCATGATCTTCAAGTTCTCCCGTATGCGGTCGAACACGACAATGGTGTCGTTCATCGAGTAGCCGACCAGCGTCAGCAACGCCGCGATGACCGTGAGAGAGATCTCCTTGTTCAGGAGAGAGAACAAACCGATGGTGATGAGCGTGTCGTGGAACACCGCGATTACTGCCGCGGCGCCATAAATCCACTCAAACCGGAAGGCGATGTAAACCAGCATCCCGGCCAGGGCGTACAGGGTCGCCTTGACGGCCTGCCAGCGCAACTCGCCGCCCACCTTGGGACCCACGATCTCGACGCGCTTCACCGTGAACGGCGCCAGCGTGCACTGCTGAGTGAGGGTGGTGATGACCTGGGGGGTGACTCCGGGAACGCCCGAAAGCTGGTTGAAACTGGTGAGAAGGCCGGACTGCTCGCGGTCGCGATAGGCGACGATGCGTCCCACCAGTTCCTGAAGCTGCTGGTCGTTGAGCGATACGCCGTTCGGCCCCAGCGAGTCCTGCAAACGGCTGACCAGCGCCGAGGCGCCCGCGTTGTTGAACTCGAGCAGGCCCTGCGCCGTTTGGGGAATGAAGGTGGCCTCGAGGGTCTGCGTCATGGCGGCACGGGCAGCGGCCAGTTCCTGGTCGCTCTTCAGTTCGGTGCCGATCAGGACCTCGTTCGAGGCGCCGCCCACGTTCTGTACGGTGATGTCGCCCTTGATGTTCTTTTCGAGAGCGGAGCGGATCTTGCCATCCGGCGGGGGCCCCGAAAACTTCACGTCCATCAGGGCGCCGCCACGGAAGTCGATCCCGTAACGCGGACCGCCTCGGATGCCCAGGCTGATGAACCCGGCTAGCGTCAGGACCAGGGAGGCACCGATGAAGGGCCACTTCTTGCCCAGAAAGTCGAAATTCGTCTGTCCAAAGATTTCCATGCAGTACGCCTGCCGGTGTCCCAAAGAGTTGGACACCGGTTCAGATTCCTAAGTTCCCGGGCTGGACCAAAAAAAATGGCCTGCAGCCCTAAATGCTCAAACTCGCCACTTCACGCTGGCGGCCGAGCGTCCAATCGAACATGGTCCGGGACACAAAAACCGCCGTGAAGACGTTGGCGATCAGGCCGATGACCAGGGTCACGGCAAATCCCTTCACCGGTCCGCTACCGAACATAAACAGGAAAGCGCAGGAGACGACGGTTGTGACGTGGGTGTCGATGATGGTCAGGAAGGCCTTGTTGAAGCCTGTATCCACCGCGGCGATGACACCCTTGCCGGCCCGCAACTCCTCGCGAATGCGTTCAAAAATCAGCACGTTCGAATCGACCGCCATGCCGATGGTGAGGATGAAACCGGCGATTCCGGGCAGCGTCAGAACGGCGTCGAAGTAGCTCAATGCGGCCAGGAGGATGAAGGCGTTCAGGATCAGCGCCAGCACGGCATTGATTCCGGCCTTCTTGTAGTAGACCAGCATCGCGAGGATCACGGCCAGCAAGCCCACGGCACCGGCTGTTATCCCCTCGCGGATGGAATCCGCTCCCAGCGACGGACCTACGGTCCTCTCTTCTTCGTATTGAATCCCGGCCGGCAGCGACCCGGTGTTCAGGGTCAGCGCCAGGTCCGAGGCATCCTGCTGGCTCGCCATGCCCTCGATCACGCCCTGATCTTCGATCCGGCCTTTGATGACCGGCGCGCTCACGATGCGTGCGTCGAGCACGATGGCCAGCCGGTTCCCGATGTTGGCCTCGGTGAAGCGGGCGAACCGCTTCGCGCCGTCGTTATTCAGCGTGAAGCCGGTCTCCCAGCGGTTCATCGAGTCGCGCTCCGGCTTGGCGCTGCGCAGGTCGCGGCCGGTGATGACCGGCGTGCGGCTCAGCAGGTACCAGGCTTCGCCCTGCTCGCCGGCCCGGGGCTTTTCCTTGACCAGTTTCGTATTGAGCGGAAGCACGCCGCCGTGCTTGGCCAGCGCCTCTTCCTGGCTGCGGAAGGGACCGTCCTTGACCTCGCTCAGTTCGAGCAGAGCGGCTGCCTGCATGATCTGCTTGACGCGCGCCGGATCGTCCACGCCCGGCAACTGCACCAGAATCTCGTAATCGGCTTCGGCGCGGCCGCGCTGCTGGATGGTGGGCTCGGTGAGACCCAGGCCGTTGATGCGGTTCTCGATGGTCTGCATCGTCCGCGTCACGGTCTCCTTCTTCATCGCGATCAACTCGCTCGGCTTGAGGTTCATCTTGTAGTCGGTCGAGTTGACCGGGCCGAGCATCCAACTGGGGAACTCGGCGGTGATCAGGTCCCTGAAGTCGCCGGTCTTCGAAGAAGGTATGCCGTGGATGTTGATCTGGATGGAATCGGTCTGATCGACGGTCTGGGGATCGTTGCGGTCGATGCTGGCGTAATCGATGCTGCGCTTGCGCAGGCTGTCCTTGAGGGTCTCGATGGCGCGATCGGCCTCGGCCTTGATGGCGTCCTGCACCTGGACCTGCAACACCAGGTGGCTTCCGCCCTTCAGATCCAGCCCGAGGTGGATGTTGTTCTTGAGGTTGGCCTGCAGGTCTTCCTTGTTCCTCGGTAGCCCGATGATGCCGTATATAACCAGCAACAGAATGGCCAGAATAATGATTGCGCGAGTCCTAACGCCTTTGGTCATCTCACCTTCCCAATAAACTTACTTCTTGGCTTCCGCGGCTCCGGAGAGCACGCTCGTCACGGCGCTCCGGGCGATCTGCAACTTGACGCCGTCCGGTTTCACCCGCAGCACCAGAGTTTCGTCGTCTTTGATCTCAGTGATGGAGCCGATGACGCCGCCGCTGGTCAGGACGAGACTACCATTCTGCAACTCCCGAAGCATCTTCTGCTGAGCCTTCTTCTGGCGCTGCATCGGGAGAAAGAGCAAAACATAAAAGATACCGAAGATCAGGAGAATCGGCAAGAAGCCCACCAGGGGATTGCTTGCCTGCGGACTCGGGGCGAGGTTCGCAAGAAGAAAGAGATCGAAGAGCACGCGTTATCCTCTCATCGCCATTCACTCCGGCGCTGTAGCTGCGGCAGAATTCTCAACTCTAAGGAAGAGACGCCAAGGACTGCGGGAACTATTCCTGTCGAACTGGCGCAGAGCGGACAGACTCCAACCACCCGGAATACGTTCCTATCATAATACAGTGCCTGATCTGCCGCATCGTGTCAAGGTAATGCTTGAGGTTATGAATGGTAGCCAGAGTCGAGAATAGCATTTCCCCGGCCTGGAAGAGATGGCGAAGATAGGCCCGCGAAAAGGTGCGGCAGGTGTAGCAGGCGCAGGCCGGGTCCAGGGGAGCGGCATCCTCTTTATAGCGTGCGTGCTTGATGACCACGCGGCCCTGGGAGGTGAACAGGCAGCCGTTGCGGGCATTGCGCGAGGGCATGACGCAATCCATCATGTCCACGCCGCGCGCCACGTACTCCGGCAGCTCCTCGGGCAGGCCGACTCCCATGACGTAGCGCGGCCGGTCGCGCGGCAGAAGCGGCGCCGTGGCCTCCACCATCTCCAGGCTCAGCGGACGAGGCTCACCGACCGACAGGCCGCCGATGGCGTAGCCGTCCGCGTCGAGCGCGGCCAGCTCCGACGCGCAGGCGGCGCGCAGGTCGGCGTGCATCCCTCCCTGCACGATCGGGAAGAGCGCTCCGGCCGGCTGCTCGACGCGACGGTAGTGCCCGAAGGCGGCGCGCGCCCAGCGGATGGTGCGGTCCATGGCGCCGCTCACGGCTTCGCGGGTGGCGGGGTAGCCGATGCACTCGTCGAGCGTCATCATGATGTCGCTGCCGAGAGCGAGCTGGACGTCGACCGTCGATTCCGGCGTGAACAGGTGCGCGTCGCCATCCAGGTGCGATTGAAACAGGACGCCCTGGTCGGTCACCTTGCGAAGGTCGCTGAGGCTGAAGACCTGGAAGCCGCCGGAATCGGTCAGGATGGCGCGCGGCCAGGACATGAAGCGATGCAGGCCGCCCAACTGGCGGATGGTCTGGTGGCCGGGGCGTAGGAACAGGTGATAGGTGTTGGCCAGGATGATTTGGGCGTCGAGCTCCTGGATGAGGTCGCGCTGGGTGACGCCCTTGACGGTGGCCTGCGTGCCCACGGGCATGAAGACCGGCGTTTCGACGTCGCCGTGCGGGGTATGGAGCACGCCGGCGCGCGCCCCGGTTGTCGGGCACTCCGCGACGATTTCGAACGAGACGACGCGCAAGAGACTATTCTAGCCGGGCGGCTATGCCGGTTGAAGAACACGGGCATAGTCCCCCGCCCTGACTGCGCGTATGGCGCGCAGACCGACCCACCCCGAGCGGATCGAAGAGCAGGCCCTTGGCCGAAACCTAGCTGCGGCGTTCATCGCGATCCGGCTGGGAATCGGCCTCGACTACGCGCGGAAGCGACACGCC
>DATNLV010000155.1:0-2591 GCA_035602665.1 Bryobacteraceae bacterium
CCCCTTCACCTGCTCGGGTGACATGTAGAACAGGGAGCCGAGCGTGGTGCCGGCCATGGTCAGGCCGCGGTCGGCCACGGCCTTGGCGATTCCGAAATCCATCAGCTTCAACTGGCCGTCCGGCGTCACCATCATGTTGGCCGGCTTGATGTCGCGATGGACCACGCCCCGCTCGTGCGCATAGCCGAGGGCCGAGAGGGCCGCCGAGATGTACCCGACCGCCTCACCGGGCGGGATAGGACCCTGCTTGAGCCGTTCGTCAATGGTGCTCCCCTCGATGAACTCCATGACCATCAGAAGCTGGTTGTCCAGCCGCAGCGCCGTGTGCAGCCCGGCGATATTGGGATGGCTGAGGCTGGCGAGCACCTTGATTTCGCGCATGAACCGGTCGGCCAGTTCGGTGTCGTTGGACAGGTCCGGCAGCAGCACCTTGAGCGCTTCGACCCTGTCGGTGATCACATTGCGGGCCTTGTATACCTTGCCCATCCCGCCCGCGCCGAGCACGCTGAGGATCTGGTAGTCCCCGGCTGTATCCCCTACGTTGAAAGCCATGGCCGTTCCCTCTCCCCTCGAACCCGTTTACATGCTCTTGACCACGTCGCCGGTTTTGGCCGGCGTGGCGCCGTTGAAGTTCCCGACCGACGAGGTCTCGTCCACGTCGGTAATCACCACCTCGCCTACCTTGTTGTCGATGCTGCGCAGCACCTTGCCGGTGGCGGGATCCTTGACGTCGCGGATCTTGCGGCGGACTTCGAGCCGGTCGCCCACCTTCACTCCGGCGCGGCTGCCCACGTTGAGCACCAGCGTCCCGCCGGTGGCGTCGGCGACCATTCCGCTGATCACGAAGACCCGGCCCGGCAGCTTGGACGCCTGCTCATTGAGCTGGGCGCACAGATCCGTGGTGGCCTTATCCACCGCTTCGCCGATGATGGTCTGGGAGAAATTGCTGCTGGTCATGTCGACGCCGCCGCCGGCGCGTGTGTTGCCGCCGCCCGCGCCGAACAAGGAGGTGCCCTTGCGGGAAGATTCGCCCAGGCCCTTGACGGCCGCGATGATCTCCGCGGTGTCGGTATTGATCATGCGCGCCGAGATCCCGACCACCGCCTTCCCTTCGCTCTGTTTGACCTTGCCCAGGCCGAAGCGGCCGGCCGCGAGATTGGCTGCGCCGCCTGCCACGCCGGTGCTCTTGTCGTCCCGTCCGAACTGCGTAATGCTGCCGGTGATGATGGCGTCAACGCCCAGGATGCGGGCGATCTTGGCCGCGGTGTTGGAGTCGGCCCGGTCGCTATTCGAGAAGTTCTGCTCTGCGATGATCTTGTCCAGCTGCTTGCGTTCGATCACGGTATATTGGCCGGACTGAACCAGCTTTTCCACGATAAGGTCCGAGATCCCTTTGCCGATATCCTGCTCTGTGCCAAAAATCGCGGCAGAGTAGCTTTTGACCGTCGCATAGTCGAAGTCCATGACCGCGACGCGCTTCTTCTGCTGGTTCTGCTGGGCCGGCGCGGTCGAAACCACCGCCGCGGCCATGATCAGGGTGAGCACCATCCTGCGCATCGTTATCTTCCTCCAAGGCCGGGGGCCGCTCCGATCGGCAGACTCCGGCATGGATCAGTAATAGCACTATTAGGGGCAAATGCCAATCCCGAAATCGGGGCCGGCGGCGCGTCAGGCCAGGCGGGGGACGTCGCGGAGGAAGAATCGCTTCACCTCGTCCCAGCCGAGCGGGACGAGCAGGTGGGGACTGGGCTCCTTTTCGGCATCCTCGAAGAAGGTCAACGATTTCAGGATGTGGAGCTTGCTGTAGCGGATCTGGGCGTACTTGAGGTCGAACAGCCGGAGGAGTTCCGCGAGGCCGAAGCGCTGAGCGGCCACGTAAAGATCCACGAAATCACGCCTGGCGCCGCGGCCGGCAATCGCGCTGATCTTCATGCATGCGATATCGCGCGGGTCCGCCACGGCGACCTCCCGGTACGGCGCCGGCGGAAAGAGAGCCGGGTAGGGGTAGCCGAGAAAACTCACCTTCGTTTCCTGGACGGTCGCATGCAAGGTTTGCGGAGCGATGGCGGTCAGGGAGAATCCGGGCAATCCACGCATTCCTTGAATCAGGCGATCCTCGTCAAAGGCCTGGCTGGCGAAAAAGTCAAGATCGCGGGAGAGGCGATGTCCGAATTGGAGGGCCAGCCCCGTGCCACGGGCCAAGTAGAAGTTCTCCGCGAGCGATGCGTTGCGGAGAATGGCCAGCGCCGCTTCCGCGTTCGGGGCAATCGCCTCGGCGTGCCACGTGACGGGTTCGCTATCGCTGGGCATCGTGCAGTGCCGCCACGGCGTCGGGGGGAATCCCGTAGATCAACGCCCAGAAATTGGCCGACTTGCGCGACAAGCGGCGCTCGGTGCGCAGGACCTTCAGAATCTGCTCTTCGGAGAAGGTCGCCCGCAGCCACCGCACGGCATCCTGGTCGCCCAGCTCGAGCACCCTGAGGATGGTGTAGTCAGGATACTCGGATGGCTCGAAGGCACTCACGTCCACGTCCCAGAACAACGTGTGTAAGTGACTGGAAACCATATAGGTTACAGGAATCCAGGATAGC
>DATNLV010000172.1:0-9346 GCA_035602665.1 Bryobacteraceae bacterium
CCCGGTACGACGACCTGCTCGCCGCCGGCTCGGACCGCGACTTCGCCCGCCATCAGGTGGCCGATCGCGTGCACGAGATCCTGGCGGCCTGGCGCGCCTGAGACCGTCAGTACCATCCACCATCGACTGTCAACCATCGACCAGATGTGATACTGTATCCCCCGAAGGAGCGCACTCGTGCCCGACAACAAGCTCAACCGCCGCCAGATCATTCAATCCGCCTTGGCCCTGGTCCCCGGAGCAGGCCTGAATTGGGACGCGCTTCCGGCCGCCAAATCCACGCCCTCCGGACCGGATCAGTTCGACGCCGTGATCATCGGAGCCGGACTCGGCGGATTGAGCTGCGGATTCGCCTTCGCCCGTCAAGGATTCAAAGTCCTGATCCTCGAAAAGCACGACAAGCCGGGCGGCTATGCCACCACCTTCCGCCGGCCGGGCGGCTTCGTGTTCGACGTCTCGCTCCACTCCACCACCGTCGGCGAGCGCGACGGCGTTCGCAACCTGATCCCCGGCTTCCCCGAGATCACCGATGTCGAGTTCGTCCCGCACCGCACTCTCTACCGCGCCATCTTCCCCGATCACGACATCCGCGTCCCGCTCCGCGACCTGCCCGCCTACATCAAGACGCTGGTCGAGAAGTTCCCCGCGGAAGAGGCCGGCATCCGCGCGCTCTTCGCCGACATGCAGGCCATCTCCGCCGACATCCACAAGTTGTCGCAGCCAGGCGTGAAGATCGAGATGAGCCGCATGCCGGTGGACTATCCGCACCTGGTGCGATCCGCCGGCCAGACCTGGGGCACCATGGTGGACGCGCGCATCAAGGACGCGCGGCTGAAGGCCATCGTCTCCGCGCTGTGGGGCTACTACGGCCTGCCGCCCTCGAAACTCGCCAGCTTCTACTATGCCCTTCCCACCATCGATTATCTCGAGCAGGGCGGCTACTATCCCAAGGGCAGGTCGCAAAAGATCAGCGACGCCATGGCAGCCTTCATCACGGCCCACGGCGGCAAGGTGCTGCTCAACACGGAAGTCGTGAAGGTCCTCACCAAAGACGGCCCGGCCCACGGCGTGAGAACCGCGGACGGCCATGAGTACACCGGCCGCGCCATCATCGCCAACTCAAGCCCGCACGACCTGTTCCACACCCTGGTCGAGGACGACGGCCGCCTGAAAGACTATCTCGCGCGCATGGATCGCTGGACCCCGAGTCTCTCCACCTTCCAGGTTTTCCTGGGCCTTAAGAAGGACCTGGTGGGCGCCGTGGGCATTCCCGACACCGAAGTTTTTTGCGCCGCCGGCTACGATCCCGAAGCCGAGTACGCCTCCGCCCTCAGAGCCGACATGACCAATCCCAACGTGGGCGTCATGCTCTACGACAACCTCTATCCCGGTTACTCTCCCAAAGGGAAGAACACGGTCAGCATCATCGCCGTGCAGGGCTACAGCCATTGGGAAAAGTACGAGGCCGACTACCTGCAGGGGCACAAGGCCGCCTACCGCGCCGAGAAAGAACGAATCGCCGACATCCTGATCCGGCGCGTGGAGGAGCGGCTGCTCCCCGGCCTCTCCAAGGCCATCGAGGTTCGCGAAATCGGAACGCCGCTTACCAATCTTCGCTACACCGGCAATTATCGCGGCTCGATCTACGGCTGGGATCAGACCCTCGACAACTCCGGCATACGCCGCATGGCCCAGACCACCCCGATCCCGAACCTGTATCTCGCCAGCGCGTGGACCCGGCCAGGCGGCGGCTACGGCGGCGTCCTGATGAGCGGAATCGACTGCTTCAAGGAAGCGACCAAGACCTGGGGCTAACCCAGCCAGCCATCCACCCCGCCTGCCACTCATCCGGCGAACGCCGCCACTCTTACGACACCCCTTGGCACACCGGGGCAGGCCGAGTACAATCGATCCGGATGAAAAGAGTCCGGTCTCTGATTTCGATCTGCTGCCTGACGGCCGCCGTTGCCGTCCCGGCCGCCGGTTGGGTCAGGAAGAACCCGTTCGGCTCAACGACGCCGCTCCCCGATTCCCTGCGCGGCGCCGTCTGCCACATCGCGCAGTGGTGGCCGGTCCTGCCTAACTTCGATCGCCTGCATCCGGTCGGCTTCATTTATACCTACACGCTCGATGTGCCCACGCGCGATTACGAGGAAGGGATGCCCGGTGTGACCGACCGGGTCGAGTGGTTCGCCATCGATTATCAGGGCGATTTCTGGATCGCCAAGCCGGGGAAGTACCGCTTCAATCTGATCTCCGACGACGGCTCCAGGCTCACTATCGACGGCAAGGTGGTCATCGATAACGATGGCATTCACCCCACCACCGCCATGGGCGGCAGCACCGAGCTGGCCGCCGGCAGCCATCACATTCGCGTTGGGTACTTCCAGGGCCCGGGCAGCGAACTGGCCCTGGTGCTGGAAGTGGCCGCGCCCGGTGAACAGCTCCACCTCTTCGACATGCGGAACTTCAGGCCACCGCTGAACGCGCACTCGAAGGCCCCCTCGCCCGATGCCGAGGCCCGGCCAACCCTGCGGCGGGATGAAACGTTTCGCGGCTCGGCGGCATTGACCGCCTATGAGATGACCGCCTTCGAGGCCATGAAGGCCCGGCCGCACGCCTTCGAGTTCCGCTCTACAGCGCTACGGTTCCCCTCGGGTACCGACAGGTCGACCTACGTCCTGGCCTTCGAGCTGCCGGGGATGGCGCTAGCCGCCACGCCCTCGGGCCCTGGAAAGCACAAGGTCCACGCCGTGTTGCTGGCCCTGGTGAAGGATGCCGGCGGCCGGGTGGTCGAGAAGGCCAGCCAGGACTTTCGCGTCGAGGTCACGGACACCCAACTGGCGGCGCTACGGGCGGCCACCTTGTCCTACACCCACCCGATTACTCTGGCGGACGGCCACTTCACGATAGAGACCGTGGCGCTCGACCGCGAAGCCGGCCGCGCCAGTACGGGAACGCTCGAAATCGACAACCCGGAACGAAAGGGGCCAGCGCTGAGCAGCCTGGTGCTGGCGCAAAGAGCCGAGCCCGCAAACAGCGCGGCGGATACGGAGGATCCCGATCCACTGGAGTTGGAGGGGCAGCGCGTCGTGCCGGCCATCGACGCGAGCCTGCCCGCTAGCGTCCAGCCGTCCGTGTTCTTCGTGGCCTATCCGTCCCGGTCGAACACCGCGGCGCCGAGAGTCAGCGTACAGTTCCTGGTTAACGGAACGGTGGTCGCCAGCCAGAGCGCCAACGTCCCGCCTCCGGATGCGTCCGGTGCGGCACCGATGACCATCGCGGCCATCGCGAAACCCGGCAGTTACTTGTTGAAGATCACGCTGTCACAAGGCGACGAGTCCACGGAGCAGAGTATTCGTTACTCGATCGCCGCTAAATAGAGGTCATATGCTCAAGTCAAACTACGCACTTATTCTCCCGGGCCTGCTGATCGCGGCCCTTCTATCCACTTACTCCTCCGCCTTCGCGCAGAACGCCAGCGGCTCCTTGTCCGCCACAGTTGTAGACCCGACCGGCGCTGTCGTTCCCAACGCCAAGGTCGTGCTGAAAAACGAAGACACCGGAGCTCTCCGCGACACGGTTTCGAACGGCAGCGGCTTCTTCAATATCACGGCCATCCAGCCCGGGTCCTACACCTTGACGATTACCATGCCGGGCTTCGTCTTCTGGCAACAAACGGGCATCGTGTTCAACCAGGGCGACAGCGAAACGCTCGCTGATGTTAAGCTTCTCGTGGGCAGTCCCGACACGGTCACGGTCGAGACGCATGCCGAGGTAGCACCCCTGGACACCGGCGAGGGCCGCCAGACACTGGACTCGGAACTGGTGTCCCATCTGGCGATCCAGGGGCGCGACGCCGCCGAACTGATCAAGATCATGCCCGGAATGGCGATGAATCGCGGCCTCAGCCAGACCGCGTGGAGCAGCCTGACCACCCAGACTAACTCCGGTCCCATCGGCCAGTACTCGGCCAGCGGGACCCAGCCCAACGGCGCCGTGACCATGACTATGGACGGCGCCAATCTCCTGGATCCCGGCAACCAGGGAACTCAGGTCGCCAATATCAACGTGGACCAGACGGCCGAAGTGACCCTCCTCTACTCCGCCTATGGCGCCGAATACGCCAAAGGCCCGGTTACTTTGCAGGCCATCGGAAAAAGCGGCACCTCGCACTTTCATGGCGCGGCCTACTGGTACTTCAGCGGCCCGGGTCTCAACTCCATGGAATCCTATGCTAAAAGTCTGGGCGGCACCAAGGCCATGTACCGTGGCTCTTACTATCCCGGCGTGGAGGTTGGCGGCCCGGTTGTCATCCCCGGCGTCTTCAACCGGAACCGCGACAAGCTATTCTTTTACGTTGCCCCAGAAGGCATGGTACAGACCCCGGCGCCGACTTATCGCGCCTACTTCATTCCGACCCCGCAGATGCTGGCCGGCAATTTCTCCCAAGCGTATCTGGATAGTCTCGGTGCCGGGTTTGCCGGGACCAAGGGCGCGGCCGCTCTCCAGCCCACCGAACACGGGGCGGCGGCTGCCTATGCCGGCGGCTTCATCCCCGCCAGCCTCATCGACGCGAATTCGTTGGCCTATGCCAAGACCTTCTCCCCGGTGGCCGTGGGGCAGCCCGACGCAAGCGGCAACAACTTTTTCTATGCTTATAACTTCAACGTCAACCGCTTCGAGTTCAAACTGCGGCTCGACTATAACATCAGCGACAACACCAAGTTGTTTGTCTCCTGGAACCGGCAGGACGAAGACGACGTGAACCCCATCGGCGTCTGGTATTACCCGGGGAACGCTCTGCCCTATCCGTCCACCATGCCGGCACACCAGGTCGCGAACATCTATAACGCGAACCTGGTCCACGTATTCGGCCCGAGCCTGACCAACGAAACCGTTTTCTCGCTGGCCAAGTTCCTCAATCCTGTCCGGCTCCAGAATCCCTCGGCTGTTAGTATCGCGAACGTCGGCCTGACGGGCTACAAGCCGCTGGCCACCGATCCTTACATGGCGCAGATCCCGGACATCACCAGTCAGTACAACTTAGTCCCTGGTTACTACGCACCGGCATTCGGCACCAGCTTCCATAACGGAGCCTTCGGCAAGATGTCCTTCGACCCATCTATCGCGGACAATCTCTCCAAGGTCGCGGGCACGCACACCATGAAGTTCGGGTTCTACTGGGACTTCGCAGAGAACAACCAGACCGGCGGCCTCGGCAACTTCGTGCAGGGCGTGCTCAACTTCGACAGCACCGGAGCCACCAGCAGCGGCAACCTGTTGGCCGACTTCCTCACCGGCCGCGTCCAGTCCTTCCAGCAAGTGCCCGCCCTCAGCGTGTATGACTTCAGATACAGCCAGTACTCGTTCTATGCGCAGGATCAGTGGAAGGCTCACCGCAGGCTGACCCTGACCTACGGGGTCCGCTTCGATCATATGGGCCAGTGGTACCCCACCAGCGGCCAGGGCCTGGTGGTCTGGAACCCCGCCGGATATGACAACACCCCGGCCGCCGGCCCGTGGACTGGCCTGCTATGGAACGGCAGGGACAGTAACATACCCATGTCCGGCTTTCCGTCCAAGTTGTTCTTCCCCGAGCCGCGAGTCGGCTTCGCCTTCGACCTCAGCGGAAGAGGGCTGACCGTCCTACGCGGCGGCATCGGTCTGTATCGGTACCAGATCTCTTATAACTCGGCCGCGAATCCAGGCATCTACGACGAAGCGGCTGGCATCCCCAGCTATAACATCCTCAATCCGGCGAATCTCGGCTGGAACTTCGCCCAGTACAGTCAGCCGGCCGTAGCTGGCATCGGCACGAACATCGGCGCCATGCAGCAGGGAGACACCAGAACACCCCATACCTATACTTACAACATCATCCTCTCGCAGCGGGTCCCCTGGCATTCGACCGCCGAAATCCAATACAGCGGCAATCAGAGCCGCGACCTGCTGCTATCTGGAAATGGTTTCAACATTCCGTTTCTTGGGAACCTGAACAAGACCCCGGTCGGCGCTTACTTCCTTCCCGACCCGCTCACCGGGGTAGTAAATGATCCGGCCCTCGGCGGTGTACCGAGCCAGGACTACCGCTCCTATCATAACTATCAGACCATCTTACTGACGAGCCACGGTTCCTATCAGAACCACAACGCCCTGGTCGCGTCATGGAACAAGCAATCGGGGCGGGCCACCTTCATGCTGAATTACACCTTCGGCAAGGTGCTCGGAATCCGCGACGGCGAATCGGACAATGGTTCGGGCAACGGCCCGGCCATGGACCCCTGGAACCTCCGCAACAACTACGGCCCGCTGGCCTATGACCACACTCATATATTCAATGCGGCTTACCTGGTTAATCTCCCCAGTCCCATTCACCACAGCTTCTTTCTGGGAGGACTGTTGAACGGCTGGGCCGTCTCCGGCATCACGCAGGTGCAGAGCGGCGCACCCATTCAACCCAATACCGGAGGCAACCTGAACCTCAACACCGCGGGCGGCCTGAACAGCCTGATGTGGCTGGGAACGGATTCCGAGAACCTCCTCCCCGTGCTCACCTGCGATCCGAAAAGCAACCTGAAGGCGGGCCAATACTTCAATCCCAACTGTTTCGCCCTGGGGCCCAAGGGGACGAACGGTCCCGTCGTCTGGCCCTACATTCATGGCCCGGCCTACTTCAACAGCGACCTGTCGATCCACAAGACTTTCCGCTACAAGGAGCGTCATCAGTTTGAGTTCCGCGCGGCGGCGTTCAACTTCCTGAACCATCCACTCAAGGCCTTCAACGTGAACGGCGCATACTCCGATCTGTCGCTGCTGTTCACGGCGCCCGTTGCCGGCACCACTAACTCCAACCCCCTGACGACGGGGTCGCCCCTGCACACCACCGGGTACCGCGTCGGGCTTCTGTCGCTCAGATACACGTTCTGAGAGAATCACATGATGCGCGCACGACATATCGCCGCCGGCTTGTTGGGAAAGGCATAAGTGGGCAGGAACCTTTATCTCTTTCTGAGTCTCGTATGGAGCCTGGACGCGATTTCCTACGTCCTGATGTCCATCTTCTCGATCCGCAACTACCGCGTGCGCAGAACGCGATGGGGCGGCGCCGCTTACTGCGCCCTGATCGTGAACTTTGCGCTGGTGTATGTGAACCTGCTGACAGAAGAGGCGGTTCGGATCGCGACCGGACGTACCCTGGCGGTCTTTAGCGCCATTGACCTGTTTGCCTCCGTAATGGCCGCGGTGCTGCTGTTTCACACCTTCTACAACGGCGAGCGGGAGTATCTGCCGGGCCCCAGGATCTGGAAAGCGTTTGTCTGGCTGTCGTACACGATCGCCGTCGGCACGGCGATCGGCGGAGTGGGCTTCTTCATGGGCATCTTCAGCCATCTTCCGATCCCGCCGCGGTTTTGGATACCGCCGCCACTGGCAGGCGGCGCCATAGGCGCTATCGGGGTGCTGTGCGCGTCGCGCCGTCCCGCAAGCAACTCGACCGAGCGCCGCCAGCGCCGCTGGGTAGTGGGTTTTTGCATCGTCTGGGCGTCGACGGCAATGCTCTGGCTAACTACAGCCGCGCCGGTGTTCTTTCTGCCGAAGGACCTCTGTCCCCTAATCTTCGTCTTTATCGTCACTTACTACGTGGAGCGGCTCGCGTTCTTCGATGTCCTGATCAAAAAGGGAGTGGTGACTTTTATCTCGTTCTCCCTTCTGGCCATGTACTTTACTTGGGTGGGACCCTGGATGATGCGCTTCCGGTTGAGCATCGTGGTGTGGGCGATCTCCGCCATTCCGGTTGTCCTAATCCACCCCTGGCTCTACCGCGTGATCTCCGCCTGGCTCGACCGCCTCTGGCTCGGCCGCCGCTTCTCGCCCATCGAAGCCAGCGAGTATTTCCTGGACGGGTTACAGGGCGCGATCGGCGAACCGGAGCTGGCCGCTCTCGCCGAGCAGCGGTTGCGGGACATCTTCCAGTCGGAGGCCGAGGTGATCCTCGGTCCTGCACCGGAAAGCGGCGAAGCCATGCAGGCGCCCATACGGCTCTGCGGCGAACCGGTGGGTGCGATCCGCGTCCGCCCTCGCGCGCACAACCCGCGCTTCCTCAGCGAGGATTTCGCCCTGCTGGCGTCGCTGGCCGAAATCTTCTCGTTCCTGCTGGAGAACCTGCGCTTGCGCGAGAAGCGCCTGGAGCACGAACGGCGCGAGCAGGAACTGGTCCTCAACGCCAATCGCTCCGAGTTGAAAGCCCTGCGCGCGCAGGTGAACCCGCACTTCCTCTTCAATGCGCTGAATACGATTGCCAGCCTCATTCCGCGCCACCCCGACCGCGCAGAAAAGACGATCGAGCAACTCGCGGAGATCTTTCGATACACGCTGCGGCGGTCGGACCGCGAATGGGTCACGCTCGAAGAGGAACTCGAAGCCGTCCGCGCCTACCTGGATGTCGAACAGGAACGTTTCGGCGATCGCCTCGTGGTGCGCGTGACCTCGACGGATGAGGCCATGCATGTCCGCATTCCGGCCATGGTGCTCCAGACCCTGGTGGAGAACGCGGTCAAACACGGCGCAGGCGCAATTCGCACCCAGGCCGTGGTCGAAATCGAGGCGGGTAGCGACGCCTCCGGAATCTCGATCCGAGTCCGCGACAACGGTCCCGGCTTCCCCGAGACCGCCCTGGGCGGCGTCCCCGCCGGCAACGGCGGCTACGGTCTGCGCAACATTCGCGCGCGTCTCGAAGGGCACTTCGGAGACGCCGCCAGCCTGCACATCGACCGCGACACCGCGCTCGGCATGACCGTCGTCGCCATCCACCTGCCGCGCACGGCGGAAGCGAGGGCCCAATGATCCGCACCATCCTGGTGGACGACGAACAGGCCGCGCGCGAGCGGTTGCGCCAGATGCTCGGTCCCATCGTGGGTCTGGAGATCGTGGGCGAGGCCGCGGACGGCGAGGAGGCCATACAGAAGGTGGCGGAGCTCGGCCCCGATCTGCTCCTGCTCGACATTCAGATGCCCGGCTGCACCGGTCTCGAAGTGGCGGCCAGCCTGCCCAGCCCCCGCCCTCAAATCATTTTCTGCACCGCCTTCGACCAGTATGCGGTCGACGCCTTCGAGATGCACGCCGTCGATTACCTGCTCAAGCCGGTCAACCGCGTGCGACTGGCGCGCGCCATCGAGCGCGTTCGCGCCGCCGAACCGGCCGAGGGCGGCGTGGAGGTCGAGCGGGCGCTCAAAGCGCTGCGCGGCCGAACCACCCGGCTGCTCGCACGCGGCGGCGACCGCTACCGCGTCATCCCCCAGCAGGAAGTCGTCTATCTGGTCTCCGACGGCGGTCTCACAAAGTTGTT
>DATNLV010000202.1:0-2695 GCA_035602665.1 Bryobacteraceae bacterium
GCCGGGTTCCGCCCGATCACAATCACCCGATCGGCCAGCATCACCGCTTCCTCGATGTTGTGCGTCACCAGGAAAATGCTGCGCGTCGGAATGCGCTTCCCCAGCCACAGCTCCAGCAATTCACCGCGCAGGTTCTCGGCCGTCAGAACATCGAGCGCCGAGAATGGTTCGTCCATGAAGAGGACTTCGGGCTCAACCGCCAGCGCCCGCGCGAAGCCCACGCGCTGCTTCATGCCCCCCGAGAGCTCCTTCGGGTACGCGGTTTCGAATCCCTTGAGGACCACCGAATGCAGCGTCTCGAGCGCCCGCCGGTGCCGCGCCGCGTGCTCCATGCCCCGCGCCGCCAGTGGCACCTCGACGTTCTCGATCACGGTCAGCCAGGGGAACAGCGCGAAACTTTGAAAGACGATGGCCACATTGGGCGCGCACGCACTGGCCCGTTCCCCGTGCCACAGAACTTCTCCGCCCGATGGCTCGCTCAGCCCCGAGAGCATCCGCAGCAGCGTGGACTTCCCCGAGCCCGATGGCCCCAGCAGCGCGACGATCACCCCCGGCTCGATCGCCAGGTCGGTCGGCGCGATCACCTGCACCTCGTCGCCATCGGCGCTCCGGAAGCTCTTCTCGATTCCGCGCGCCACGATGATCGGTTCCACCGCGGCGGGAGCGGCCGCCGGCCCCGCTTCGAAAACGGCCACCGGAGCTTTTCCCGCCAGCTCGTCCATCAGCCGCTGCCACGCCTCTTCCGGCAGCTCGTCGAAGAACTGCATGCGGACGCCGGCGTCCATGGCATCGACGACGGCGTTCATTTCATCGGCCGGACGCGTGTGCAGCAGGACGTAAGTCTGGTAGTAAGGGAGGCCCTCTGAAACCCGCGACGCCGCCTCGACCGGCAACCGCCGGAACAGCTCCTGCTGTCGCTCGAACGGCGCGCTCAGAAAGAGTTCGGCCGCCCTCGCCGCATCCAGACGGTCGAACAGAGCCCCCGCCTGCTCCCACCGCCCCTGTGCGATTGCGTCCCGTAGGTTCACAAACAACTACTGTAGCGCCCGTGGCTCGTTGCTCGTTGCCCGTTGCAAGAGCCGCCCGCGAAGCGCACGAATCCCGCAAAGGATCAACGGGCAACGAGCCACGAGCAACGAGCGGCTCAGAAAACCTCGGAATTCCCCTTGATGTACGCGATCACCTCATCCACCTGGCAGAACGCCAGCGCGGTGTACGTGTCCGCCGCCCCATAGTAAAGGACGATCCGTCCCGTGGGTGCGTCCGCGATCGCCGCGCACGGAAACGCAACGTTGGGCACGAAGCCCACCGTCTCGTAGTCCTTCTCGGGAGTCATCAGGTAGTCGCGCGTGCGATACAGCACCTTGCTCGGATCTTCCAGGTCGAGCAGCACCGCGCCCGTGCTGTACACGTAGCCGTTACAGGTGGTCGTGACACCGTGGTAGAAAAGCAGCCAGCCTTCGTTGGTCTCGATCGGCACCGGCCCCGCCCCGATCTTCGTGCTCTGCCACCAGCCCTGGCCGCCGCGGCTCATCACCAGGCGGTGGCGTCCCCAATACGTCAGGTCCGGGCTGTAGGAGAGGATGATGTCGCCGAACGGAGTGTGCCCGCTGTCGCTCGGCCGGCTCAGCAGCGCATACAGGCCGTTGATCCGTCGCGGAAACAGGACGCCGTTGCGGTTGAACGGCATCAGCGGGTTTTCCATCTTTACCCACGTGCGGAAATCCTTCGTGCGGCCCATGCCGATCGAGGCGCCGGGGAAATCGTCGCACCAGTTGATGTAGTAAGTGTCCTCGACCTTCACGAGGCGCGGATCGTATCCATAACTGTTGGGCTTCGGCCGGCCCTGCTCGTCCTGCCACGGAATCACATCCGCGTCGATGTCCCAGTGAATGCCGTCGGCGCTGCGTCCGAAATGCAGGTCCGCGCGGCCGTTGCGGTGGTCGGCGCGGAACACGCCCACGAATGCGCCCTCGTACGGAATCGCCGCGCTATTGAAAATGCGCGCCACCCGTCCCACCGGATTCCAGCCGATGATCGGGTTGCCGCTGTAGCGCCACACCACGTCGCTCGACCCGGCCGGCCGGTCCTCCCACGGAAGGTTCGGGACCGCGGTCCCCACAATGGTCTTGGATGGTTTCATTTGTTCTTAGTTGGCGGGCGCCGCTTCCGCTTCCGCGCGCCGTTCTTTCAATTCGAGTGCGATCGTCTTTTCCATCTTGGCATTCAGGCCGTACAGCAGAGCGACACCAGCGGTCAGGATGCTGGCCGCTGCCGGCAGCAGACTCACCATCATGCGGATTCCGAACACCACCGAGGGCGTCTGCGCGATGTTCGGCTTGTAGCCGTAGAATGCCAGCAGCCATGCCGCCAGCGCCCCGCCCAGCACGCCGCCCTGCTTGGATGCAAAACTACCGGCGGAGAACACCAGGCCCGTCGAGCGCCGTCCAAACCGCCATTCGCCGTAGTCCGCCGTGTCCGCGAACATGGCCCACGTAATGGGGTTCAACGGTCCGGCGACGAAGGAGCCGAGAATCTGCGACCCGTAGATCAGCACGTAGTCGTGCGGCCCGGCGAAGAACAGCACCGCGCAGCAAGCCGCGTTCGCCAGCGACAGCCAGATGTAGGTCGATCGCTTGCCGCCCAGCAATCTCAGCGCCCACGGTGCCGACAACACCCCGAGCAGGCTGAACAC
>DATNLV010000203.1:0-9173 GCA_035602665.1 Bryobacteraceae bacterium
CGGGAGTTGGGCGGGAATAGCACGCGCTCTGGCAGAACATCCCCGAGCACGCCTGCCCCAGTTCTTAAGTTAGCGCTTATGGGCTGAAGCCCCGCGCGGGCTGAAGCCCGCCCCCCGATTCGCTTAACGCGGCTTCGGAATGGAGCGGTTCGTTTCGAATGCCGTCGACGCACCGCTTCTATGTAACGCACCCGCGGGCCGCCTCCAAGTGCGCCCCCCGCCTCGCTCCGGTTATCATGACACTAATGCAAACGATTAACGTGGGTATTGTCGGCCTCGGCAACATCGGCACCGGCACCATGACCATCCTCGCCGAGAACGCCGACCAGATCGCGCTCAAGCTCGGCTTCGATCTCCGCGTCAAAGCCGTGTGCGACCTGGCCATCGCGACCAAGCAGATTCCCGAAGCGCTCGGCCCGGTCATTAAGACCGACAACTGGCGCGAACTGGTGGCTCATCCCGAGATCCACATCGTGACGGAGCTGGTCGGGGGAACCACCGTCGCCGCCGAGATCATCCAGACCGCCATCGCCAACAAGAAGTCCGTCGTCACCGCCAACAAAGAACTGATGGCGCTCTGCGGCGCGGACCTCTGGGATCGCGCCATCGCCGCGGGGACGAATCTGGCCATGGAAGCCAGCGTTGCCGGCGGCATTCCGATTCACGCCGTGCTGCGCGAGGGAATCTCCGGCGACCGCGTGGTAGCGCTCCTGGGCATTCTGAACGGCACCTGCAACTACATCCTGACCGAGATGGAGAAGCACGGCGGCACGCTCGAAGCGGTGTTGACCGAGGCCCAGCGCCTGGGCTATGCCGAGGCGAACCCGGTCAACGACATCGATGGATTCGACGCCCGCTCGAAGCTGGCCATCCTTTCGGCCCTGGCGTTCGGCGAAAAAATCACGCCGTCGGACATCTTCACGGAGGGCATCCGCCGCATCCGGCCCATCGATTTCCAGTACGCCCAGCGTCTGGATCACACCATCCGCCTGCTCTGCGCCGCCCGGCAGACGCCCCAGGGCCTGATCCTCTCGGTGCGCCCCGCCCTGATTCCCTGTTCAACGATTCTGGCCGGCGTGCGCGGCTCCTACAACGCGGTGTGGGTCAAGGGACTGTACGGCGAGGACACGTTCTACTACGGCAAAGGAGCGGGCCCGCGACCCACTGGAGTCGCCGTGGTCAGCGATCTGATGCGCGTGGCGCGCGAAATACGGCGAGGCAGCCCCGAGCGCGTGTCGCCCTTCGCCCACCAGCGGCTGGGCGAGTACAACCCCATCCCGGTCACGCTCCAGAAGCGCCCCTACTATTTGCGCTTTCGCGTGAAGGACCGCCCCGGCATCATCGCCGCGCTCGCCGGCATCCTCGCGCAGAAGCACATCAGTCTGGAGGCCGTGCTGCAGCTGCCCTACCCCGGCAAGGACGACCTCCCGTTCGTCATCACGCTCGAGCCGACAACCGAGCAGGCGGTCCGCGAGGCGGTTCAGGAAATGGCGCAACTCGATTTCCTGCTCGACCCGCCGCTCGCCCTGCCCATCGAGCCCCCGCTGTGACGAGCAGTCTTCTGCCACCTCCCTATCCAGCCCCTCCCGTGGCGCAGGCTTCAGCCTGCCGTGTCGGCACTCATGCCGGCACGTTGTTCGCTCTCGCCGCGCTGCTCTTGATCTCCACCGCCCTCGCCCCTGCCCAGGTCGCCGAAAAGGCCAACGCCCACTATGCGACGCCCGAGCAGCGCAGCGCGCTGGCGCGGGGCATGTCCGACCCTTCCCGCGACCAGGAGGAGAAACCGCGCGAACTGATTGCGTCGCTATCGATCTCGGCCGGCATGGCTGTAGCCGACATCGGCACCGGGCCCGGCTACATGCTGCCGTTTCTGAGCGGGGCCGTGGGACCGCGCGGCCGCGTCCTCGCCGAAGACATCTTCCCCGACTTTCTCGACGTCGCCCGGCGCCGTGCCGAGACCGCGCACCTGGCGAACGTCACCCTGGTCCTCGGAACCCAGACCGATCCCAAACTCCCTGCGGCCTCCCTGGACCTCGCCTTTCTGCTGGACGTCTATCATCATTTCAACTACCCCGCGCAAATGCTGGCGCGCCTGCGGGACTCTCTCCGCGAAGGCGGCCGCCTGGCGATCGTGGATTACTACCGCCGCCCCGGTGCCATGCCCTCGAACGACGCGCTCGAACACATCCGTATCGACCAGCCGGATGTGATCAAAGAAGTCGAGGCCGGCGGCTTCCACCTGCTCTCGAAACACGATCACATCCCCAACAGCCAGTACGTTCTGATCTTCCGGAAGTCCAACTAGCGAATTGCCGCTTTGATTGCGCCGACCCGTTCCGCCAGACTTCCTGGCCCGATGGAAACCAGTTCGAAGCCGAGGTCCCCGTAAATCTCTTCGTGGACTTTCTCGAAGCGCACCGTTTCCTCAAAGCTGATTCGCCGCGCTTCGGTCGGCGTGATGAAGCCGAGATTGCGAATGAAGAATACCCGCTGTTGGAAGATCGCTTCCTTCTTGACCCGCTCCAGTTCGCTGGCAAGAAATTGCGTATAAGGGTGCCCGAGCCAGGTTGCCAAAGCCGCGGTACACACAACGCAACGGTCGTGAAACTGAACTTCATCCGGCTGACAGGACGCTCGAATCTGGCGGTCCTTTTGCAGGTGAGCGATTGCATCGATGAACCAGGGCTGCATCCACGGCTGAACCGTTCCGTGGGCTTGCGCGGCGGCGATGACGTCCGTCGCCGCCTCTTCGACTACGCTGAATCCGTCGAGCTCCAGCTGACGGAGGATCGCTGTCTTCCCCGCACCCGGCGCACCGGTGACGATGAACCTTCTCATGTGGTTTGTTGCCGCCCGCCGAAGGTAGCCTGCCTACTCCAGGCCGGCACTCATGATCAACGCACCCAGGAACCCACCCAGCGCCACCGGCAAAGCGTAGAGAAAGTAGATCCCCATGTGGCCGATCAGAAACGCGGCAATCCCCGGCGCATCCACCCGCGTCAGCCCCTTCGTGCTGAGGAGAACCACCAGGTCACGCAGGCCGAAGGCCGCGAAACACGCCACGCCCCAGCGCCACGGCCGGTTCCGGCGAATGGCTCCCACCAGCGCCCCGGTGAGAAACAGCGCGCATCCCAGCACCAGCATGTGTGAGAGATCGCTGCCATCGAGGCTGAGCAGGCCCGGGACCCGATCCGCACCCAGGCTCAGGAGGCCGGCCACTCCCCACCAGAAAGGATCGGACGATCCCCTGATCCGGACTTCCGTCTCTTTGGGTGCTTTCATAGGAGTGCCCTGGGGTCAAGTGTAGGTGCGGATTCCCCGCAGGTCAAGGAAATAAAGAGGTTATGGTACCGATGACCGTACGCGGACGCTATCCTTCAAAGCCCCCTGCCGCCTCGAACGCGCCGGCCAGTCGGAACATCCCCGCCTCGTTGAAGTGGTTCGCCAGAATCTGCATTCCCACCGGCAGCCCAGCGGAAGTCCGGCCGCAGGGAACGCTCATACACGGGATCCCGGCCAGGTCCCCCGTGATCGTGTAGATGTCCGAGAGGTACATCTCCAGCGGATCGTCCAGCTTCTCGCCCAACTTAAACGCGGGAAAAGGAGACACCGGCGTGACGATCGCGTCCACCTGCTCGAACGCCTGCGAGAAATCCCGCGCGATGAGCGTGCGCACCTTCTGCGCCTTCAGGTAGTACGCGTCGTAATAGCCGGCGCTCAGGACATACGTGCCCAGCATGATCCGTCGCTTGCACTCCGCGCCGAACCCCTCGCCCCGCGTGTTGCGGTACATGTCGCTCAGCGTCTCGGAGCGCGGCGAGCGCATCGTGTACCTCACGCCGTCGTAGCGCGCCAGGTTCGAGCTGGCCTCCGCCGTGCAAATGATGTAATAGCAGCCGATCGCGTATTCGGTATGCGGCAGGCTGATCTCCCGCACCTCGCAGCCCAGCCTCTTCAGCGTCTCGACGCCCTTCGCGATCCGGTCGCCGGTCTCGCTGGCCAGTCCCTGGAAATATTCGCGCGGCAGGCCGACCTTCAGGCCCCTCACCTCGCCGTCGAGCGCCGCCGTGTAATCGGGAATCGGCGCGAACGCCGACGTCGCGTCGTTCGGATCGCGGCCCGCGATCACCTGCAGCAGCAGCGCGGCATCGCGCACGTTGCGCGCGAACGGGCCAATGTGGTCCAGCGAACTGGCGAACGCCGTCAGACCATAGCGCGAGACGCGGCCGTAGGTGGGAGTCACGCCCACCACGCCGCAAAACGAAGCCGGCTGCCGGATCGACCCGCCCGTATCCGAACCCAACGCCAGGACCGCCGTTCCCTGCGCCGTCACCGCTGCCGAACCTCCGCTCGATCCGCCCGGCACACGATCGGGCGCCACCGGATTGCGCACCGGGCCGAAGGCCGAGTTCTCGGTCGACGAGCCCATGGCGAATTCATCGCAGTTGGTCTTGCCGAGGATCACACCTCCCGCCGCTTCGAGCGAAATGATGGCCGTCGCGTCATAGGGCGCCACGTAATTCGCCAGCAGCTTCGAGCCGCAGGTGGTGAGCACGCCCTCGGTCAGAATCACGTCCTTCACCGCCACCGGGACGCCGGCGAGCACCCCCGCATCCTCGCCGCGCCCGAGCTTCTCGTCCACGCGGCGCGCCGCGGCCAGCGCCCGCTCGGGAGAGAAATGCAGGTACGCGTTCGTCTTCGGGTTCTCCGCCTCGGCGAAGCGCAAAGCTTCCTGGGCCAGCTCCACGGCGCTGAACTCGCGACCGGCCAGGCCTTGGCGCACCCTCGCCACGGTGAGCGAAGAGATTTCGGAGGATGTCATGAGCGTTCGATCACCTTGGGGACTTTGAAGAATCCCGCGCCGGACAGTGGAGCGTTGGCGAGCGCGGCTTCGTTGCCGATCCCTGGCCGGTCGATGTCCTCCGCCAGCGTGGCCGTCTCGCCAGCCTCGGAAAGCACCTGCGCCATCGGCTCGACTCCGGCCGTATCGAGCGCGTTCAGCTTCTCCATGTGGGTGAGGACCTCGCCCAGGTCCTCGCACATCTTCGCCACTTCCTCGTCGCTGAGGTTCAGGTTGGCGAGAGCGGCCACATAGCGGACTTCCTGTTCGGTGAGCTTCAAGTCTTCTCCGTTACGCCGACCGCGCGCGCGACGCTTTGTAGAGCCGCCGCAGGATGGGGTCCCGGATCCCATCGGCTTCGTCCGGAGCGGCGCGCAACTGGCCCGCGCGCTGTGGCTCGCGCCGAGGCACGCCGGCGCGAAAGTCGATCCTCGAAACCACATCGCTGCCCGCCACCCGGCGCATGCACCCCAGGAGCTGGCCGGAGAGCGCCCGCAAGTGCGTCAGCCAGACCGGATCTTCGACTTCCACCACCAGGCAGCCTTCCCGGAATCCCACCGCCCGCGCGTGGGCGGCGATCCGCTTGCCCACCGCCCGCGGCCAGGCTGCGCGCGCCACGTCCTCGGGGCACACTACCCCGCCCTGAAGGTTCAGCGAGCGCATGACGTTCCCAGCCCGGTCCATGTGAGTCGAAGACGCCATTTTAGCACCTGCGGCCCCAGGCTACGATGGTCCATATGCTCATTCTCGCCTCGCGATCGCCGCGGCGCCGGGAGATTCTCACCTGCGCCGGCATTCCCCACCTGGTGCGACCCGCCGAAGTGGATGAAACGATTCGGGATGGCGAGACCGCCGAGGTTTACGTAAAACGCGTCGCGCGCGCTAAGGCCGAAGCCGTCGAGGCCGGCCCGGGCGACCTGGTGCTCGGCGCCGACACCGTAGTGGTCGTTGGAAGCGAGATCCTCGGCAAACCCGCCGACGAGGCCGACGCCCGGCGGATGCTGCGGAGCCTGGCCGGCCGTGAGCACATCGTGATGACGGGGATCTGCCTCCGCGGCGCGGGCAACGTGGTCGAGCACGCGGAATCCACGACCGTGCGCTTCCTGCCGCTTTCCGCCGAGGAGATCGATGCCTACGTCGCCAGCGGAGAGCCGATGGACAAGGCCGGCGCCTACGCCATCCAGGGCCTGGCCTCGAAGTTCATCGACCGCATCGAAGGCTGCTACTTCAACGTAGTCGGCCTGCCAGTGGCCAAGGTCTACGGTCTCCTGCGCCGCCAACCCCTCACACCGGCGAAGTGACACCCTTCGTCTTGAGCGCCTTGATGCGGTCCCGCAACTCGGCCGCCTTTTCGAACTCGAAACGCTTGGCCGCCTCCCGCATCTTCTCCTCGAGCTCCGTGAGGTACCGCTCGAGCTGCTCCGGCGAAAGATCCGCCGCCGGTTCCTCCGCCTCGAGCGACACCGTCACGTAATCGGCCTCCGAGATCGCCACCAGGCTCATATCGATGGGCTTGATAATGGTCTGCGGCGTGATGTCATTGTCCACGTTGTACTGCACCTGAATCGCCCGGCGGCGGTCCGTTTCCCCGATGGCCGTGCGCATCGAATCCGTCATCACGTCCGCGTACAGCACCGCCCGCCCGTTCACATTGCGAGCCGCCCGCCCGATCGTCTGTATCAGCGATCCGCTGGACCGCAGGAAGCCCTCTTTATCGGCATCGAGAATCGCCACCAGCGACACCTCCGGCAGGTCCAGCCCCTCGCGCAGCAGGTTCACGCCGATGAGCACGTCGATATCACCCCGCCGCAGGTTGCGCAGGATCTTGATGCGGTCGAGCGTGTTGACCTCGGAGTGCAGGTACTGGCACTTCACGCCGGCCTCGGCGTAATACTCCGCCAGGTCCTCGGACATGCGCTTGGTCAGCGTGGTCACCAGCACGCGCTCGCCGGCCTCCACGCGCCGCCGGATCTCGTGCAGCAGGTCGTCCACCTGCCCGCGGATGGGCCGCACCTCCACCGCCGGATCCACCAGGCCCGTGGGCCGGATCACCTGCTCCACCACAACGCCGGCGGACTTAGTGAGTTCGTACGGCCCGGGCGTGGCCGAGACGTAGATCACCTGGTTGACGCGGTTCTCGAATTCCTCGAAGGTGAGCGGCCGGTTATCGAGCGCGCTCGGCAGCCGGAAGCCGAACGAGACCAGCGTCTCCTTGCGCGAGCGGTCGCCGTGATACATGCCGTGGAGCTGCGGCACGGTCTGGTGGCTCTCGTCGATGACGATGAGCGAATCGTGCGGCAGGTAGTCGAGCAGCGTGGGCGGCGCCTCGCCCGGCAGCCGGCCCGAGAAGTGGCGCGAATAATTCTCGATACCGTGGCAGTAGCCGATCTGCTTGATCATCTCCAGATCGAACATGGTGCGCTGCCACAGCCGCTGCGCCTCCACCGCCTTGCCGGATTTCTCCAGCTCCGCGTGCCACCAGTGCAATTCTTCCTCGATCGAATGCAGCGCGTTGTCCCGCGTCTCCGCGCTCATGACGTAGTGCGTCTTGGGATAAATCGGCAGGCGCAGGTAGGTCTGGCGAACCTGCCCCGCCAACGGATCGATCTGCGACAGGCTCTCGATCTGGTCGCCCCACAGCTCGATCCGATATGCATTGTCGTCGTAGGTGGGATACAGCTCGATCACGTCTCCGCGCACCCGGAACGTGCCCCGGCGGAAATCGGCGTCGTTGCGCTCGTAGAGGATCTCTACCAGCCGCCGCACGATGTCCTCGCGCTTGATCTTCTGCCCCTTCTCGAGCATGAGCAGCATGCCGTAGTAGGCCTCCGGCGACCCCAGGCCGTAGATGCAGCTCACGCTGGCCACGATGATGCAGTCGCGCCGCTCGAACAGCGACCGCGTGGCCGAGAGGCGCAGCTTGTCGAGCTCATCGTTGATGGTGGCTTCCTTCTCGATATAGACGTCGCCGGAAGGAATGTAGGCTTCCGGCTGGTAGTAGTCGTAGTAACTGACGAAATACTCCACCGCATTCGCCGGAAAGTACGACTTGAACTCCTGGTAGAGCTGCGCCGCCAGCGTCTTGTTGTGCGCCAGGACCAGCGTCGGCCGCGCCGTCCGCTCGATCACCTTTGCGATCGTGAACGTCTTGCCCGACCCGGTGACGCCCAGCAGCACCTGGTGCTGCTCG
Organism: Bryobacteraceae bacterium; assembly: GCA_035602665.1. Taxonomy (GTDB): domain Bacteria; phylum Acidobacteriota; class Terriglobia; order Bryobacterales; family Bryobacteraceae; genus DASWZN01. The sequence continues at coordinate 8,031 of DATNLV010000203.1, forward strand.
CCTTCGAGAACGCCCCGATTGAGTTGCTCGATTGCCTGCCCCTGATCCCCCCGAGGCTGGTAATCCACGACCAGGTGGAAGCCCATGCTTTAAGTGTAACCGCTCGTTGCCCGTTGCTCGTTGCCCGTTGGCTCCTCTGCGGCCTTCGTGGGCTTCGCCCCGCAACGAATCCCGATCGCGAAGCGCGCGAACTCCCGAGGCCGATCAACGGGCAACGGGCAACGCGCAACGGGCCTCCGTGCTACAACTTGTTCCAGGAGGCACCGGCCATGAGAGTCGGCTTTATCGGGCTTGGAACCATGGGCGAGCCGATGGCGCGTAACCTGATCCGCGCGGGCCATCGTCTCACGGTCTACAATCGCACGCGGCAGCGGGCCGAGGCGCTCGGGAACGAGGGCGCGCGCGTCGCGGACACGCCTGCCGACGCCGCCGCCGGCGCCGAGGTGCTGATCACCATGCTCGCGGACGATCGCGCCGCGCGCAGCGTTCTGCTGGGCGCTGGGCCCGAGCAGACCTCCGCCATCGACGCCCTCGCGCCAGAGGCCATCCACATGTCGGCGAGCACCATCGGCATCCAGTGCTCGAAGGACCTGGAGCGCGAACACCGCGTGCGGAACCAGGGCTATGTGGCGGCTCCCGTGATCGGCCGCGCCGAGGCCGCACGCGACAAGGCGCTGTGGATCATCGCCGCCGGCGCGCCGGATTCCATCGAACGTTGCCGCCCGCTGATGGAGGCGCTGTCGAGAGGCATCACCATCGTCGGCGAGCAGGCGTGGCAAGCGAACCTGACCAAGATCGCCGTGAACTTCATGCTCGCGACGGTGATCGAGTCGTTAGGCGAGGCCTACGCGATGCTGGAGAAATCGGGCCTGGACCCGCATACCTTCCTCGACGTGGTGAACAACGGCGCGTTCCGATCGCCTGTCTACGCCAATTACGGAAAGATGATCGCCGATCGCCAATACGAGCCGGCTGGCTTCGCGCTCAAGCTCGGCCTCAAGGACGCCGAACTGGCCCTCGAAGCGGCCGCGGCGGTTCACACGCCCCTGCCGTTCGCGAGCATCCTCCGCGACCACTATCTGCAGGCGCTAGCGCACGGCCACGCCGAACTGGATTGGAGCGCCGTGGCCGAAGTCGCCCGCC
>DATNLV010000204.1:0-7608 GCA_035602665.1 Bryobacteraceae bacterium
GCAGGCTGGGCAGGGAGCGGGGAGCTTCGACCAACTGCTTTACGAGCGGTTGGATGCGACCTTGGCAGAGTACTTGAGCGCCTTCGGGGAAGCGCGCCCTTCGCCGTAGCGGGTCGATGCGGCTGGCGCGCTGGGCGGGGATCCAGCCGGCGCCGCTTGCCACCAGGAAGGCGGCGATCCTCTTCAACTCCCAACGAGGATCGGGCGGGGAGGGGCAGATCGGGAGCCGCGTCCGCTTGCTGACGCGCGCGGTTCGGTGCGAGGGAGGCAGCCTTGGTACCGTGAGGCGTGGCGTTGGGGGGGCAAAACGAGAAAAAGTTTTTAAGGTATCGAAACTCACGCTACAATGTCCGTTGTGCCGGCAGGACGGGCGAATGTCCCGAGGCCGTGGCTGATCGCACACCTTCGGGAGGCATTGTGCAGAACTTGCGAAGACTCGTTGTGCTGGCGTGCTTGGCCGCACTGGTGCTGAGCGGCACAGCGATGGCGGGGACCCTTGTCGTGGGCGCGCCTGCCAACAGCAACAACTGCTTGCCCTTTGGCTGTGCGTACCGGGGACAGTACCAGCAGGTGTATGCCAACAGCCTGTTTAGCGGTCCAATCACCATCACTGGGCTGGAGTTCTACAACACCCAGTGGGACTCCGGTGCAACCGCGATGAGCACAGGCACGTTCGCAATCTCGCTGTCCACGACCACGGCCGGCTGGAACGGTCTGAGCGCCACGATGGCAGACAACATCGGCGGGGACAATACCCTGGTATTCGACGGCAGCCTGGTCCAACCCTGGACCTTCGGCGACACGCTCTCCATCGTGTTCTCCACGCCTTTCACGTACACCCCGGGCACCGACGCCAATCTGCTGCTTGACGTTGTCTCGACTGATATGTCCAACAGTGACGGCAACCTGTTCTTCGACGCGAACGGCGGTAACGCGTTTTTCGGGCGGACCTACGGGTCCGGCGTCGAGCCAGGCTACGGGCTGGTGACCGGCTTCTCCACCGACCCCATTGGGACCCCGGAACCGGCCAGCTTCGCGCTTCTCCTCGCCGGCCTGGCCGGTTTGACTCTGTTGCGGAAGCGCGTCAGCTAGACGTCATTCGTATCTCAGCGCCAGGATCGGGTCGATGCGGCTGGCCCGCTGCGCCGGGATCCAGCCGGCCACGCTTGCCACCAGGATCAGCAGCGCCGTGCAGGCGACGGCGATCGCGGGGTCGGTGGCTTTGATGCCGTAGAGCTGGGCCGAGACCAGGCGGCCCAGGCCGATGGCGGCGGGCACGCCGACCGCCAGGCCGATCACCAGCAGGACCAGCACCTCGCGCATCACCATCCAGATCACCGAGCCGGGCCGCGCGCCGAGCGCCATTCGCAATCCCAGCTCGCGGGTGCGGCGGCCCACTGCGAAAGCCATCACGCCGTAGAGGCCGATGGTGGCCAGCAGCGTCGCCAGGAGGCCGAAGCCGGCCGAGAGAAGGGCGATGAACCGCTCGGCCAACAGCGTTTCGTCCAGTTGACCGGCCACCGTCTTCAGCGCAAAGACGGGCATGGCCGGGTCGACGTTCTTTACCTCGCGTCGCACCGCGGCGTACAGGGCGTGCGAGCTCAACGCCCCGCGCACGTAGAACGCAGCGCTGGTATTGCCCCAGTCCGGCACGAACACCTGCCGGTGCATGCCTTCCCGCGGGCCTTCATAGAGGCAGTCGCCCACCACGCCGACAATCTCGATATCGAGTTTGGTGCCGGGGCCCTCGCCCCGCCCGAGGTGGCGGCCGATGGCGCTGGCGTCCCCAAAGAAATGGCGCGCGAACCGTTCGTTGACGATGGCTACCCGGGAGTGCTCCTTGATGTCGCGGCGGTCGAAGTCCCGGCCTTGAAGGATGGGCGTGCCCATGGTCTGAAAGTAGCCCGGCAGGAGCGCGTTCATGAAGGCCTGCATGTCCTCGCCGTCCTTGGCCTGGTGGCCCTCGACAGAAGTGGTGCTGTCCCACTCGTCGCCGGATAGCACCGGGACAACGGCCAGAGAAGCCGCCTTCACTCCAGGAATGGCGCCGAGGCGCGCCTGCAGTTCCTGGTAGAAATGCATCGAACGCGGGTCGTCATAGCCGTTGAGCGCGGGCGCCAGCTGGAAGGTGACCAGGTTGTCCAGGTCGCGGAATCCGGTGTCGGCCGCCTCCAGGTTTTGAAGGCTCCGGACGAACAGCCCCGCTCCGAACAGCAGCAGAAAGCTCAGCGCCACCTGCGCGGCGACCAGGCCCTTTCGCAAAAGCAACGAGCCGCCTCGTCCCACCACCGACCCGGCCACATCCTTCAGCGTCGCGAACAGGTCCGGGCGGCTGGCACGCAGCGCCGGCAGGAGCCCGAACATCAGGCTGGTCACGAGGGTCAGGCCCAAAGCGAACAACAGAATCCGCAGGTCGGGTTTCGGGCTGATCAACAGCGGATTCCCCTCGGAGGGAATCAGCGAGAGCAGGCCGCGGGTCATCGCCATGGCGAGGCCGATCCCCACCACGCCTCCGGCGGTAGAAAGCACCAGGCTCTCGATCAGCAACTGGCGCACGAGCTGGCCTCGCGAGGCCCCGAGCGAGAGCCGCACGGCGATCTCCTTCTGGCGGGCGAAGGCGCGGGCGATGAGGAGATTGGCGACATTGGCGCACGCGATCAGCAGCACCAGGCCCACCATCGACATCAGGACGATCAGCGCCGTCGAAGCGCCGTTGCGCAGCTCCGAGTAGCCGGTGGCGGCGCGGTCGACGTTGATGGTCCCCCGCAGGAACTGGGCGCGGTCGTAAGGCGTCCAGTCCTTCGCGGCCGGCAGGGTCGATTCGTATTCGCGGATCTGGTGGAACAGCACCTGAAGTTGAGCGCGGGCGGACCCGGTGGTGTAGCCCGGCTTCAAGCGGGCGAACACCTGGACCCAGCGCGTGCGGCGGTCACCCGGAGAAAACCAGTTCCAATCGGGCGCCAGGGCGGGCTCCATTAGCATGGGCACGCGAATCTGGGGAGACCTGGCGGGATCGAGACCGGCGAAGCCCGGGCCCGAGACGCCGATGATGGTCATGGGATAGTTGCTGACCAGGATCTTGCGGCCCACCACCTTGGGGTCGCGAGCGAAGCGGTTGACCCAATAATCGTAGCTGAGCACGACCACGGGGTGGCCCATGAACACCTGGTCGTCCTCGCGCGAGTTGAACAGGCGGCCGGCGGCGGGCTTGACCCCGAGCAGGGTGAAGTAATTCCCGGAAACCAGTTCGGCATCGACGCGCTCGGTCTGGTTATCGATGCTGATCGAGCTGTTCATGAGCCGGCGGCACAGAACCTCCGCCAGCGGCACGCCCCTCTTCTGGAAGTCCTGGTAGATGGGGTAGGAGTGCATGCGGTCGCCCATATTGCTGCCGTTGTGGGGACCCTTCTGGTAGAGCATGACCAGTTCGTCCGGGTTCTTGACCGGCAACTGGCGCAGCATGAGCTGGTCCATCAGGGTGAAGATGGCGGTGTTGGCGCCGATGCCCAGGGCCAAAGACAGGATCGCCACCGAGGCGAACAGCGGGCTGCGGCGAATCGCGCGTAGGGCGAAGCGGACGTCCGGCGTTAGGCTGCTCATACAGAACTATACGAACAAGCTTGGTTTTCGTAAGGCAAAAACTTTGGCCACGAATGAACACGAATGAACACGAATAAGACAGGCGCTCTTGAAGGACTGCACCCCAACACTGAGACACGGCCGATAGACGCACTTTGCACGGCTTCCTGGCGTCTCACCCGAAGGGTTCATCCTGGCGCGGGCGGTAGCCGGGGCGGGCGCGGAGCCGATACTTATGGCCGACGTCAGAGGGGACTTCCTCGGGGAGTTCCCATTCTTCATTCGTGTCCATTCGTGTTCATTCGTGGCCAAACTGTCCGACCGTCTTTTTAGAAGCCGCCGCGCGGGCGGTAGCCGGGGCGGGCTCGGATGCGGTACTTGTGGCCGACGTCGGAGGGGATTTCGATCGAGATTTTCCGAAAGCTCTCGTTGGGGTTGGGCGCGGGGTAATAGGTGATGCCGTAAGAATTGCCGAGCGCCTCGCGGACGGATTCGAAGGCCTCCACCTGCTTCTGCCAGGTGCGGGCGAAATAGGCCTGTCCGCCGGTGTGCTGGGCGATGCGGTGGAAGACGGTGGCCGATACCGAGTCCTTGTTCACCTCGCTGGTGGAGATGACGTAGATGGGGATGCCTTCGTCTTCGGCCACGGCGCGCACGTCGTCGGGCGCCACCATGCTGGCATTGTCGGGTCCGTTCGAAAACACGATGACCACCTTGCGGCCGGGAATTTTGGCGGCGTCGCGCAAGGTGAGCAGCAGCGCGTTATAGAGCGCGGAGTCGTCGCCGGCGACGGCCTTGCGCAGCCCGAAGACGGCCTCGTTGCGATCGCGGGTGATGGGGGCGGCGCGGTTCAGGTTGCGGCTGAAGGTGTAGACCGCCACCGAATCGGCGCGATCGAGTCCGCGCACGAAGTCGGCGATGGCGTCCGAGGCGTAGACAAACCCGCGGTACATGTAGTTGCTGGTATCGAACAGCACGAAGACGTTGGTGCCGGCGTAGGGGTCGACGCGGGCGTCGGCCTCTTCGGAGCCGGCGGGTTTCTCCGCGCCCAGCATGGGCCGGGTGGTGCCGTCTTCCAGAACTTGCAGGGCGGGCTTGCTGCCTTCGGCGAAGGTGGAAACCTTCTGCGCGATGCCGTCCTCGAAGATGCGGAAGTCGCCGGGCTTGAGCCCGTTAATGTAGCGGCCCTTGCTGTCGGTGACGGTGAAGCTGAGCACCACCATGTCCACCTTCACGCGGAAGACGGTGCCCGGCTTCTCCTGCGCGAGAAGGCCGGTCAACAGGCTCGCCGCCGCGAGCAGGGCTACCGCGGGCAGTGCTGCCTTCGTGCCTCGGTTCACGATCTCCTCCGTGATGTCTGGGTCATTGGAGCGAAGCCTTCTGCTCGGTCTCTGTGCGTAAACGGGCCTTGGCGCGGACGTCCTCCCCCACGTGCCGGAGCGAACGAAGCACCGCCGGCCAGTCTTCCAGGTGCGTGGCGAAAATCTGCTCCACCGTCTGCTGGGTCCACTCGGGAATGAGCACGTTGAGCTGGGAAGGGGGGGCGTGGATTTCGTCCGCGAGGGCAGCCCAATACAAGTTGGTCGATTCCCAGCTCTCGGCCAGGATGCGGCTGGAGTAACCCATCAGCGCGGGGAAGGTGCGCAGGTGGAGCAGTTCGGGCCGATAGGATCCGGTGAGCGTGGGTTTGGGAGTTCCAAACGCGCGGGAGACCTCGTCGTAGCTGATGCGGCCGGCGGCCTCGCGCTCGATGCGGTCGATGTCGGCGGCCAGCGAACGCATGCCGTGACCGCTCGAAAGCATCCGCCGCGCAATCATAAAGGACTCGGAGGGGGTGACATTGTCGAGCGCCGCCAGCACCTCGCCGCGTTCCACCAATTCCGCCACTTTGCCGGAGCGAGCCGGAGCGGCCTCCTGCGCGAGGAGCCCGATAAACTGGCGGCGCACCGCCGGATCGAGAGCCGACTCCGCCATCAGCGACTCGGCGTAGCGCAAATGCAGCCCAACCCAGTGCAGCTCGGCCGGCGTCACGTTCCACCAGCGCGGGATCTTCGCGCTCTGGATCAACTGCGGAGCCAGGTCGCCCCAGATCAGCGCCTGCTCGCGCACGGGCACCATGAAGTTCTGCTCGGCAACCGCGAGCGCATACGGCAGCCCGGCCAGCGAACCGGTGAGCCGCCCGCCGGAGTTCGAGGGCCAGCCGCCCGAGGCCACTCCGGTGGCATCCCAATACAGCGGGTGCCCGGGGGCGCCGGCGAAATCGTGGCCGCGGACGAAGGTCGGGTTGGTCAGCAGGACCTGGGCGCCGGGCGGGGCATAGTGGACGTAGTTGAGGCCCACCAGCGTGTCGCGCAGCAACGGCGCCAGAGTGCCGCGCAGCTCGCGCAGGCGGGCCGCATCGCCCTGGGCGCGGTCGATGGTGGACTTGAGGTTCAGGCGGTGCTCGATCTCGATGTGGCGCTCCACGGTATATCCCAACGACATGGAGCCCTTTTCCTGAACGGTGAAGCTGGTCCAGGGCGGCTGGATCTCGGCGATGCGCGAGGCCAGGCGGCCCACCAGCGCGGTGTTGAGCTTCTCGCCTCGCGATACGGCATCGAGATTGTCGGCCAGGGCGAATAGATTGTCGAGCGAAACCAGCCTCTGGGCCTCGAGGATGCGGACCATGTCCTGAATGACGCGGGCCTGTGTCTCGGAGTCGCTGGTGGTCTCGGCGCCGGCCAGGAGGCCCAGCACCCAGTCCTGGGCCGAGGCGCCTTCGGGAGCGCCGGTGGCCTTCAGCAGCAGTCCCACGCCGGAGCGCGCCGCGTCGAACAGATCGTGCTGGGCATGGGCTTGCGGAAACGGGGCGACGATGCCGGCCAGGGTCGCATCGGCCGCGCCGGGCGCGATGAAGCCCTGGCGGCAGAAGATCTGCCACATGCCCGCGAGGGCCTGCATGCTGCCGGTCAGATCCACGCGCAGCTGGTTCTCGGCGCCGTGATTCAGCGCGCGAGCCGCATCCATGTACAGCAGAATCGTCTGGTCGCTGAGCTGGGGCGCTTCACTGAAGAGAGAATACTGGGAGCCGTAGGTATGGTAGTCGGTGGCGAGGCGCTGGGCGGTGGCGGGATCGAGCGGCTTGGCGCGCCAGCGATCCAGATCGCTCAGAGTCATGAAGACCGCGAGCGGCTCGTTGTCGACGGACTTGCGGCAGAGAGCGAAGAGGGCCTCCATGAGGTCGTCTGGCGCTTTCCAGCCAGGAGCGGCGTGAGCCAGGCGGACATCGAGCTTGGCGAACACGCGTCCCGCGAACAGGTTCCTCCACACCGGCAGGCCGCCCGCGATGTGAGGCTGTCCGTCCGGATCGAGGCGCAGGCGCGCGGTGAGCAGCAGCATGTCGGTGTTGGCGCGGAATACCGGGCGCGCGGGGCCGGGGCTGGTCACCTTGCCTCGGATGGCCTGGTAGAAACGCTTCAGGCGCTGGGGCTCGGCCAGGTAATCCTGCACCGGGCCGCTGATCCGTGCCACGGCGTCATAGTAACTGGCCAGCCAGCCGTCGTCCTTGGCGATGAGCTTCAAGAAGAACGCGCCGCCCTGGGAGGGAGGAACGCCGACGAACTCGGCCCAGACGGGCTCGGCGCCGGCGCCACCGGGCGTCACGGCTTTGCCGCCGCGCACTTCGAACATCCCGCCATAAAAGTCGAGCACGTGCGCGAACGCTTTGAGCCGCTCGATGGGGGCGGCCTGCCGCAATGCGTCCGCGGTCTCCCGGTCCAACTTCCCCAGGCCGAGATAGGTGCGGCACAGGATGGGATCGCTCAGCAGGACGTCGATGAATTCTCCGCCCTGCTTGTCGCCCGGCGGAATCCAATAGGCGGCGTCGTAGAGAACCGGGACGCGGGTGGGGGCATAGGCATACTCGAACTTGCGGTTGGTGCGAAGCGCCTGCTCGAGTTCCGCGATCGGGAAGCCGGAATCGATGGTGACGAAAGCGCGGCTGGCGTTCACGGTCTCGAGCACCACGTCGCTGCCGCATCCGCCGCGCAT
>DATNLV010000522.1:0-7901 GCA_035602665.1 Bryobacteraceae bacterium
GAAATCGCCGGTCGAGGCGAGCACGCCGGCCAGCAGCAGCACCAGCGGAATCCACGCCGCCAGATACAGCGCCAGCCTTCGCGGATCGGCCAGGATCGGGTGCACGCCGCCTCAGTTCTTGACCACCACGCCGCCGAACGACGCGAATCCCTTGACGATCAGTTCCGGGACCGGCGCGCCGCCCTGGGCATCGGGATGCTCCGTCTCGTCGCTGTAGCCTCCCAGCAGCGGGAGGCCGTCCAGCACCACGCGCCACGATCGCGGGACCCGGATCTCGATGCCGCCGAACATCGCGTTGGCGTGCAGAATCGCCGGGCTGCGCGCGATGGCGGCCTTACGCAGATCCACCTGGTAACCGCCGAAAACGGTCAGCACTTCCCCGCCCCGGAAGTCCTTCGCATCGCTCTTGAGCTCGCCGCCGCCGAAGGCCGCAAACTGATTCACCAGGTTGGCATCCGGAACCGGACTCGCACCAGCACCCGAACCCGAGGATGCCGCCCCCTGCCCACCCTCCAGAGTGCGCCACACCAAAGTGAGCCCGACCCCGATCAACACCAGCGGCCACAGCGCGTGAAACGAAAACCGCGCGTAGCCCAGGCGGTCGAGAAACATCAGGATCCCGGCCGTAGTCAGGATGCCGCCCCAGACCCGGCCGCCGCTGGCAGTAGACCGCGTCAGCGAAAGCAGGCCTCCCGCAAGGAACACCACCGGCCAGAAGAAGGGAAAGATCTGCGCGGCGTCCAGGATGCCCTGCTGGTTCAGCAGCAGAATCACGCCCACCGCCAGAACCACGCTCCCGAATAGCACGCCTGCCCGTTGATGTCGCATAAACCCGCTCCCGTAAAGAGCCTAACATCCCCGGGACACCCGGGAACGGGCTTTTCGGCTAATGGCGGCGAAGAATCGGTAAACGGCGCACGGCCCTTTACTTCGCCAGCACTTCGAGGGCCTCAGCCCCGCACAGCCGCGCCACCTCGGCCTGGAATTCACGGTCCGGCCGCACCCGCTCGGCCACGTCGAGCAGGAGTGAAAAGTCCCGCGCCTTCTCGAGGCGCAGCCGCACGGAGGTCTCGCCCGCCTTGCGCCGGAACAGTTCGCCCAGCGCCGCCGGCAACTCCGCCGCGCGGCCCAGCGGCACGCGGATCGAAATCAGGCTCGGGAACGACATCCCCGCCAGTTCCAGCGGTACCAGATCCTGTATGGAGATCTTCGGCGGGGCGCCTTCCTCCGGCAGCACCAGCCCCTTGAGCAGCACCGCCTTGTCTTCCACCAGGTGCTCCGCCAGCCGCTCGTAGCCGTTCGCGAAAAGCACCGCGTCAATGGCGCCGGAGAGGTCCTCCAGTTGCATCGCCCCCCAGACCTTGCCTTCCTTGTTGCGCCGCTTCTGGATGTTGGTGAGGATGCCGCACAGCGTCACCTCGACGCCGCGCTCCAGGCCTTCGAGGCCATCGGTGGGATGCGAAGCCAGGTCCGCCATCTTGCCGCGGAACTGCTCGAGCGGATGGCCCGTGACGTAGAATCCGAGCACTTCCTTCTCGCCCGTCAGGCGCTCGTCGGAGCTCCACTCAGGCAGATCGGGCAGCGGCTTCTCGGGCGGAGTGTCGCCGAACATGGCCGCGAACAGGCCCGCCTGTCCGCTCTGGCGGTCGCGCCAGGCCTTCTGCCCCAGTTCCATCGCGCCTTCCACCGCCGCGTAGAGCTGCGCGCGCACCGGCGCCAGCGAATCGAGCGCGCCCGCCTTGATCAGGCTCTCGATCATCCGCTTGTTCACCCCGCTCAGATCCACGCGCTCGCAAAAATCGTACAGCGACTTGAATCCCCCACCCTCCTGCCGCGCCGCCAGAATCGATTCCACCGCCCCCTGCCCCAGGCTCTTGATCGCGCCCAGCCCGAAGCGGACCGCGTTGCCGTCCGGCGTGAAGCTCCAGTCGCTCTTGTTCACGTCCGGCGGCAGCACCTGAATGCCCATGTCCCGGCACTCGTTGATGTACTTCACCACCTTGGCCGTGTTGCCGGTTTCCGAAGTCAGCAACGCGGCCATGAAATCGAGCGGATAATGTGCCTTCAAGTAGGCGGTGATGTACGCCAGATAGGCGTAGGCCGCCGAGTGCGACTTATTGAACCCGTATCCGGCGAACTGCTCCATCAGCTCGAACTGCTTCTCGACCTTGCGCTTGTTGTGCCCGCGCGCCAGCGCTCCCTCCAGGAATTTCCCGCGCTGTTTCGCCATTTCCTCGGCTTTCTTCTTGCCCATGGCGCGCCGCAGGATGTCCGCCTCGCCGAGCGAATACCCGGCCAGCCGGTTGGCGATCTGCATCACCTGCTCCTGGTAGACGATGACGCCGTAAGTCTCCTCGAGCAACTCCTTCAACTCCGGAAAATCGTAAGTCACCGGGCGCCGCCCATGCTTGCGCTCGATGAAGTCGTCCACCATCCCGCCCTGAATCGGCCCCGGCCGGTACAGCGCGTTCAACGCGCACAAGTCCTCGATGCGGCTCGGCTGGTATCGCCGCAGGATGTCCCGCATGCCCGACGATTCGAACTGGAAAATGCCGCTGGTGAAGGCCTTCGAGAAAATCTGGTAAGTGGCGGCATCGTCCAGTGGCACGTCTTCGATCACCACCGTCTCGCCCCGATGCTTCGCGATCAACCCCAGGGCGTCGTGGATCAGCGTCAGCGTGGTCAGCCCCAGGAAGTCCATCTTGAGAAGCCCCAGCTTCTCGAGACCGTTCATATCGTACTGGGTGACGATTTCCTCTTTGTTGGTTCGATAGAGCGGAACCAGTTCCTTCAGCGGCTGCGGCGAGATCACGACGCCCGCCGCATGCACGCCCGCGTTGCGCGCCATGCCTTCCAGCTTGCGCGCCACATCCAGCACCTGCTTCACCCGCTCGTCCTTCTGCGCCGCCGCGGCGAAGCCCGGCTCCATCTTAAGCGCGTCTTCGAGCGAAATGTTCAGAACGTTGGGGACCATCTTGGTGAGCCGGTCCACATCGTTGTAGCTCATCTCCAGCACGCGCCCGACGTCCTTGATCGCCGCCCGCGCACCCAGCGTTCCGATGGTGATGATCTGCGCCACCTGCTCGCGCCCGTACTTCTCGGTGACGTACTGGATCACCTCGCCCCGCCGCCGCGTGCAGAAATCGATGTCGATATCGGGCATGTTCACGCGCTCCGGGTTGAGGAAGCGTTCGAACAGCAGCCCGTACTCGAGCGGGTCGATGTCCGTAATCCCCATCGCGTAGCTGACCAGGCTGCCGGCCGCCGACCCGCGTCCCGGCCCCACCGGAATCCCCTTCGATTTCGAGAAACGGATGAAGTCCCACACGATCAGGAAGTAGCCCGTGAACTTCATCTGCTCGATCATCTGGATCTCGCGATCCAGGCGCTCCAGGTACTGCGGCAGCGCGTGCTTCAGCCGCCCCGCCGCCGCCAGTGCTTCCAGGCGCGGCCGCCGCCGCTCGAATCCGTTGCGCGCAATGTACTCGAAATAGGTGTCGGTCGTGTGTTCCGCCGGAACCTCGAACTTCGGAAACGGCTCCTTGACCTGCTCCAGCTTGATGCGGCAGCGCTGCGCGATGTCCCAGGTGCGATCGACCGCATCCTCCACCTCGCCGAAAAGCTGCATCATCTCCGCGCGCGACTTCAGATAGAAATCCTGGGTCTTCCAGTGCATCCGGCTGGGATCGTTGATGGTCTTGCCCATCTGTATGCACAGCATGATGTCGTGCGAGAGCGCGTCCTCGCGATGCAGGTAGTGCGCATCGTTGGTCGTCACCAACGGAATGCCGGTGTCTCGCGAGAGCCGGACCACTTGCGGCAGCAGCACCTTGTCCTGATCGAGCCCGTGATCCTGCAGCTCCAGGAAAAAGTTTCCGCGCCCGAACAGGTCCGTGTACTGGTAGGCCAGCCGCCGCGCTTCCTCGTAGCGGTCGCCCAGCAGCGTCTCGTTGATGTCCCCCTTGAGGCAGGCCGACAGTGCGATCAGCCCCTTGGAGTGCCGCGCCAGCAGGTCTTTGTCGATCCGCGGCTTGTAGTAGAACCCCTCCAGATACGCGGTCGAAACCAGGTCGATGAGGTTGCGATAGCCCTCCTGGTTCTCGCACAGAAGGATGAGGTGGTTGTACCGGTCCGTGTCCGAGCGCGTTTGCCGCCCCTGCTGCGAAACGTACACCTCGCAGCCAAGGATCGGCTCGATGCCTTTCGCTTTCGCGGCGTTGTAGAACTGCACCGCGCCGAACAAATTACCGTGGTCGGTCAGCGCCACCGCGGGCATCTTCTGCTCGGCGACTGTCTGCACCAGCTTCGTGATCTCGCAAGCGCCGTCCAGCAGCGAGAAGTCCGAGTGAAGATGCAAATGGACAAAAGGAGTTTCCGCCATGGGGGGTTAACAGATCATGGTAACACCTGGAGGGCGGGCTTCAGCCCGCGCGGGACTTCAGTCCCGCCCCAGTCCCCCTCCCCTTGCTTACCGAGATGAGACTCGGCTATACTCGGTTACCGAGGGGGAGACACCGTGAGCAAACCGACCGACCTCGTTCAAGGCACCTTGGACCTGCTCATCCTCAAAATCCTCGCCCTGGAGCCTCTCCACGGCTGGGCCATCGGCCAGCGCCTGCGCACATTCTCCGGCAACGTCCTTCAAGTGAGCGACGGCTCGCTCTACCCTGCCCTGCACAAACTGGAGCAGGAGGGCCTCATCCACGCCGAGTGGAAGGCGACGGACAACAACCGCCGGGCGAAGTACTATTCCCTCACCCGCATCGGCCGCAAGCGCCTGGAGCGCGAATCCGCCCAGTGGGAGCGGCTCTCGTCGGCCATCTCCCACCTGGTCCGCCTGGCGGAGGGCTGAGCCATGCCCCTCGAAAACTGGTTCTACACCGTTCCCCTGCGGCTCCGCTCGCTCTTCAGGCGCAACCGCGTCGAGCAGGATCTCGAAGACGAGATGCAGTTTCACCTCGAGCATCGCATCGAAGAGGAACTCGCCAATGGCGCCTCTCCCGAGGACGCCCGCTTCGCCGCCCTGCGCGCCATGGACGGCCTCGAATTCCGCAAGGAGCAGTGCCGCGACGCGCGCCGCGTCAACCTCGTCGAAGACCTCATCCAGGATCTGCGCTATGGAGCACGCCAGCTTCGTCACAGCCCCGGCTTCACGGTGGCGGCGGTCCTGTCCCTGGCCCTCGGAATCGGAGCCAACACCGCCATCTTCCAGCTCCTCGATGCCGTCCGTCTCCGAACCCTGCCAGTCGAGGCGCCGCAGGAACTGGTCTCGGTCCACTTTGCCAAGGGCTCCCATTTCAACGGCTGGTTCTCCAGCCGCAGCGCGCAGTTCACCTACTCTCAATGGGATGAGATCCGGCGCCGCCAGCAGGCCTTCAGCGGCGTGCTCGCCTGGAGTGCGGACCGTTTCAATCTGGCTCCCGGCGGCGAGGTGCGCTACGCCCAGGGTCTCTATGTCAGCGGCGATTTCTTCCGCAATCTGGGCGTGATGCCCGTGCTCGGCCGCGTCTTCACGTCGGCCGACGACCAGCCGAACTGCGCGAATCCCGGCGTTGTTCTCGACTACGCCTTCTGGCAGCGGGAATTCGGAGGCGGCACGTCCGTGCTGAGCCGCACCATCCTGCTCGATGGCCACACATTTCCGATCGTGGGCGTCACGCCGGCCACGTTTTTCGGCGTTGAAGTCGGGCACCGCTTCGACGTGGCCGTTCCCCTGTGCGCGGATTCCCTCATCGCCGCTCCGGGAGAAGCCCGCATACCGGAGCGCACCGCCTGGTGGCTTTCCATCATCGGACGCCTGAAGCCGGGCTGGAATGCCGAACGCGCCAGCGCGCACTTTCAGGCCATCTCTCCAACACTCGCGCAGGCGACGCTGCCGGAGGTCTACCGCGCGGACTCGGCCAAGCAATACCTCGCGAACAAAATCGTCGCCACTGGGGCGGGCAACGGCGTGTCCGGCCTGCGCAAGTCCGGCGAGCAGCCACTGCTGCTGCTTCTGGCCATCACCGGCCTGGTCCTGCTGATCGCCTGCGCCAACCTCGCGAATCTTCTGCTGGCGCGCGCCAGCGTGCGCGAGCGCGAAATCGCCGTGCGGCTCTCCATCGGCGCCTCTCGCGCCCGCCTGGTTCGTCAACTCCTGACCGAGAGCCTGCTGCTGGCCGCGATGGGCGCGGCTTTGGGCGCCGGCCTTGCGCAGGCGATCAGCCGGGGGCTCATCGCGCTGATCAGCACATCCGCCGATTCCGTCTTCATCGGTATCGCGCTCGACCTGCGCGTGCTGGCCTTCACGGGCGCCCTCGCCGTCGCTACTTGCGCACTATTCGGCCTGGCGCCGGCGCTCACCGCCACGCACGCCGGCCCCGCCGCGGCGATGCACACCGGAGGTCGCGCCATCACTCCAGGACGCCGGCGCTTCGGCCTGCGGCGCGCGCTGGTGACCATTCAAGTCGCGCTCTCACTGATGTTGCTCTCCGGCGCCTTGCTCTTCGTACGGACCTTGCACAACCTGATGACACTCGACCCGGGCTTTCGCTCCACCGGCGTGCTCGTGGCGGACATCGACCTCGCGCGGCTCGGCTACAACAAGGAACGTCGCACCATCGTGTTCCGCGAACTGCGTCAGCGCCTGGGCGCACAGCCCGGCGTGGTCTCAAGCGCTCAGGTCGCCATTGCGCCGGTCAGCGGCAGCGGCTGGAGCGACATGGTGCGCACCAACCCGACGCAGGAAGGCAAGTCGTCCATGATGGACAGCGTCAGCCCCGGCTACTTTCGCACGCTCGAAATCGCATTCCTCGCCGGGCGCGACTTTGACGACCGCGATGCGGCCCCGGGGCTCAAAGTGGCGATCGTCAACCAGGCCTTCGCGCGCCAGTTCTTCGGCGGCCAGAACCCGGTGGGCCGCACCTTCAACGTACCGGAAGATGCGGGAAAGCCCGACACCGTCTACCGGATTGTCGGCTTCGTGCGCAACACGAAGTACCACGATCTGCGCGAGGATTTCAGCCCGATCGCCTATCTCCCCGCCGCCCAGCCGGAAGGCCCCCCAGGCACCGATACCACGTTTGTGCTGCGGGCGGCGACTCCCATCGGCGAACTCATGAGCGGCGTCAAGGCCACCGTCGCCCAGGTCAATCCGGCCATCCAGATCGAGTTCCACGTGCTCTCGGGCTACGTCCACGATTCCCTGCTGCGCGAGCGCCTCATGGCGACGTTGTCCGCCGCCTTCGGACTTCTGGCCGCCCTGCTCGCAACCGTGGGGCTCTACGGCGTGATCGCCTACATGGTGGCGCGGCGCCGCAACGAGATCGGAGTACGCATCGCGCTTGGGGCCGGTCCACTCCGCGTAATCCGGCTGGTGCTCGGCGAAGCGGTGCTGCTGTTGGGCGCGGGCCTCGTGGCCGGAACCGCGCTCACGTTGATCGCCTCACGCGCCGCCGCGTCGCTGCTGTTCGGGCTCAAGCCCTACGACCCACTCACGCTGATCGCCGCCGCCGCGCTCCTGGCTGCCGTGGCCCTCGCCGCGGCCTGGGTGCCCGCTCGCCGCGCCGCAGCCCTCAGCCCCGTGACCGCGCTCCGCGAAGAGTGAGTCTACTCGAACGAAGGCGGAAGCTCGGCCGCTCCGGCCGCCCACTCTTTGTTCGGCTGCTTCCCTAGCACGAACTCCAACCGGTTCCGCCGCGCCGTCAGCGCCGCCAGAGGCAGCCACGCGCTCGGATACGGTTTGCCATTGAGCGTTACCGACTGAACGTAAATCCCCTCGCCGGTCGACACGATCTCCAGGCTGCGGCCCTCGCCCATCGGCATCGTGGCGCGCTTGAACAGCGGCGTCCCGAGCGCGAGCCCGCCAACTCCCGGAATCACCGGATACAAACCGAGCGCGCCCCACACGTACACGCCCGAGG
>DATNLV010000214.1:0-3324 GCA_035602665.1 Bryobacteraceae bacterium
AGGGAAGAGAGACAACAGCACCTGCCAATTTTCGTCGGCTGCATTCTGCATGTCCGCAGAATAAGCCAAACTGCGCCAAAAAGCAATCCTTAAGTTAGCGCTTATGGGCTGAAGCCCCGCGCGGGCTGAAGCCCGCCCCCCTACAGCACGTCCGCGAACCCACGCTTCAAGTGCCGGAAGAAGAGGCCGCCCGCGACGAAAACCGCGACACTCCACGCCGCCAGCACGCCCAGTTCGCCAAGGCCCGGCCAGCGCGCCGTCAGCAGCCTCTCGCGGTAGGCGTGCACCATCAAGGCCAGCGGATTCAGGCGCAGCAGGATGCGCGCCCAGTGCGGATAACGGCTCTCGGCGATGAAGATCGGCGTGGTCCAGAACCAGAGTGTCAGCACCACCGAGAGGACCTGCGCGGTGTCCCGCAGGTACACGTTCAGGCTCGAGACAATCCAGGCCATCCCCACCGCAAACAGCCCCAGAAGCAGCATGTACACCGGCAGGAAGAAGACCATGGGGCTGAAATGGCGTTCCCATACTCCGATCGCAGCCAGCGCGAGACCGAGAGCGATCAGGTGGCTCATGAGCGAAGAGAGAAATATCGAGACCGGTACCACCTCGGCGGGAAAGACCGTCTTGGTGATCAGGTTCTGGTGTTCGATGAGCGAGGTGGCGGAGCGTTGCAGCGTCTCCTGGAAGAGCAGCCACGGAAGAAAGCCCGCGAACAGGAACAGGGTGTAGTTCTGCGTCATCTCTCCGGGGCCGAGCGTTGCGTTGAGGCAGTACTTGAACACGAACGTCCAGCTCGCCAGCAACACCAACGGGTGGATCACGCCCCACAGCCATCCGGCCGTCGAGCCCACGTAGCGCTGCGTGAAATCGCGGCGGACGAGCTGGAACAGGAGATTGCGCCGCTCCACCAGATTGCGCAGGAAATGAGAGCCAGGGACGCGGGCCATAGACTCGAATTGTAACCGAGATGCGCGCTCGCCAGCGCTCAAGCCCTTCCGTGCGCTATACTGATAGCGACTGGAAGTTGATCCGCAACCCCCTCTCCCCCAAAACGGTAGTCGGCTCGCTGGTTCTCCTCCTCACAACCTAAATGAAAAGTTTCACTGAACTGTCAATCTCCGCTCCCTTAAAGAGCAACCTGAAAAAACACGGCTTCTCCGAACCGACGCCCGTGCAGGCGCTGGCCATCGAACCGGCGCTGGCCGGCCGCGATCTTATCGCCACGGCGCAGACCGGTACCGGCAAAACGCTCGCCTTCGTCCTGCCCATCATCGACCAGGTCGCGAAGCTGCCATCGAATTCCGGCGTTCGCGCCGTCATCCTGAGCCCGACGCGCGAGCTCGCCATCCAGATCGCCGAGACCTTCGACCTGATGGCCGCGGGCACCTCCGTTCGTGCCGCAGTCGCGGTGGGCGGCCTCAGCGAGCGCCCGCAACTGCAGTCCCTTCGCAACGGCGCGCAGGTGCTGATCGCGACGCCCGGCCGCCTGTGCGATTTCCTCGGCCGCCGGCTCGTCAACCTCTCGAGCGTTCGCATCCTGGTTCTCGATGAGGCCGACCGTATGCTCGACATGGGCTTCCTTCCCTCCATCAACCGGATTCTCGAAGGCATGCCCTCCGATCGCCAGACGATGTGCTTCTCGGCGACCCTGGACAGCTCGGTCAAATACTTGATCGAGTCCAACGTTCGAAACGCCGTGCGCATCGCGGTCGGCTCCGTGACCAAGCCCATCGAGCAGATCGAACTGCACCTCTACGAAGTGGAGCAGGATGGAAAGCTGCCGCTCCTCGAGAGAATGCTGGGCCAGGAACAGGGCTCGTTCCTGGTATTCGCCCGCACCAAGCACGGGGCCGAGCGGCTGTCGAAGACCCTGGCCCGCGAAGGCGTGAAGTCCGCGGCCATCCACGGCGACCGCAGCCAGAACCAGCGCAACCAGGCGCTGCGCGGCTTCCAGGAAGGCTACTATCGCGTCCTGGTGGCTACCGACGTCGCCGCCCGCGGCATTCACGTCGAAGGGATCTCGCACGTGGTGAACTACGATCTTCCCCAGGCGCCCGGCGACTTTATTCACCGCGTTGGCCGCACCGGACGCGCCGGCGCGCGCGGAACGGCTTCGACCTTCGCCACCCGCGCCCAGCGCGCCGACGTAGCGCTCATCGAGCGCACGCTCGACACGCGATTGCTGCGCCGCCAGGTCTCGCCCGACGTTCCTCTTGCCGACGAAACCGCGGCCGCGCCGCGCCGTCATGTGCGGTCGTTCTCGCCCCGAGGCAGAGGCCACCGCCGCTAACGCTGCTCTTGCGCGCGCGCCGAAATGCGCGTATAAATCGGAATGGCAAGACCGGCGTGACGGCACAACGATCCAAGGACGGCGGGCGTTCCGATGCCAATCGAGTCCTGCGCCAGGCGCCCGAGGAACTCACTCGTGGGAGCCTCATCCGCCTGGGAGAGGGAATCGGTAAGGTCGTCTACGCTTCCGAGCATTGGGTGGTGAGCCGCGAGCGGCATCCCGCCGAAATCATCGGCCTGATCCTGACGTGGAAAGTTCTGCGCAAGCTGGATCGCCTGGTGCCCGGCCACATGGGACGGCGGATGCTGGCGAAACCCGGCAGGAAGATTCGCGCGCTCAGCTTCCTGTTCCAGGCCGTCGTGCTGTTGGTCCCCCGAGGCGTCTGGTTCACGAGGCATGCCCGCCATATGTTGCGGCAGTACAGCTGGCACGAGAAGCGCGGCCGGAAGCTGGCCGATGCGCACCTGTCCGGCACGACGCTGGTCCCCGAGCGCGTGGAGTTCCCGCCCACCCATGTGAACGTGGGCCGCTGGCCCGGATGGCTGCTGGTCTCGGAGGCGACGGAGCGCGCCGAGACGACTCTCCACGAACGCATCAACGACCTGGCGAGGGCCCAGCGCTTTGATGACATCGAGGTGTGGCTGATGCGCTATCTCGATCTGCGCCGTGCCGCCTGGAAGCGCGGCGTGTTCTCGCTCGACCCGCACCTGAAGAACTTCGGTGTCACCCGGGACCGCGTGGTCCTGCTCGATGCGGGCGGCCTGACCGACGTCTGGCCGGAGATCGCCGAGAACCTGCGCCGCGACGACGAGCTCACCCCGCCGCACGTCCGCCTGGGTCTGGACGAGACTCTCCGCGACCGGCCCGACATCGCCGACCGCTTCGACGCGGAGTGGAAGGCGACCGTCAAGCTGGCCGAGCCCAGCCTACACGAACCCCACCACCGTTGAAGATCCCGCCGCCACCTTCACCCGCGCCCGGCCCTGGCTGAGCTTCTCGAACGCCATGGCGCGCTGGCCCTGGCGCAGCTC
>DATNLV010000235.1:0-4955 GCA_035602665.1 Bryobacteraceae bacterium
CTGCGCGCGTCGTCGACCGAGTCGCCCACGTACCACAGGTCCTTACCCGGATTCATGCGGGCGATCCGCTCGAGGCCTTCGGGGGAAGGCTTCGGAGCGACAGCGTCGTCCGCAGTGATCATGGGTTCGAACGCCAGCTTCGGCGCGAACCGATCGAGCGTCACCTCGACCTCCACCATCAGGCGGCCGGTGAACAAGGCGAGCTGATAACGCCTCGCGAGACGGTCGAGCAGGCCATCCGCGGCCACCCAGCGCTCGCGGTGAATCAGTCCGTCGTCGCCCAGGAAGATCTCGTTGAAGTAGTCGACCACGTTGCCGTAGGGCACTTCGACGCCATAGCCTTTGATGAGGTGGTGCGAGAGGTCCCAGTCGTTGTTCCAGCCGCCCTGGTTCTTGAGGTCCTGGATGCTCTCGCCCGTGGGGCGGCGGCCGGCGAAGTGCTCCACGGTCTGCTGGATGGCCTCGCGATAGGACTCGGTCACGTCCACCAGCACGCCGTCCATGTCGAACACCAGAATGCGGCCGCTCATCGCCAGATCTTCTCCAGTTCGTCCAGGAATCGCCCGGTTTGCTCGCAGGTTCCGGCGGTGATGCGGACCGCGCCGGGGATCTCGTAGCTGCGGTCGCGCACGAGTACGCTCTTGTCGCGCAGGCGGTCGCGGATCTCGATGGACCGCGGGCCGATCTTGGCCAGAATGAAATTCCCCTGGCTGGGATAGTAGCCGATGCCCAGGCGGTCGAGCCCGCGGCACAGCATTTCGCGCGCGCGAAGCGCCTCGGCTACGTAGGTCTCGACATAGGCGCGGTCTTGAACGGCCACGCTCGCCGCCAACACCGCCAGCGCGTTCACGCTGTAGGGCGACTGCGCTTTGTGCAGGAATGCGACGTTCGGGGCCTGCGACATCAGGCAGCCGATCCGCATCGCGGCCATGCCGTACACCTTCGAAAACGTCCGGCTCACGAACAGGTTTGGGCGGGCGGCGACGAGCGGCAGCGCGGTGATGCCACAGAATTCGAAGTACGCTTCGTCGATCAGAACGGCGCCGGCGGGGGCGCGGTCCAGTATCCGCTCGATGCCTTCGAGCGACACGGCGCTGCCGGTCGGGTTGTTGGGGTTCGCGATCAGGATGGCGCGCGTGGACGGGCCGGCGGCCTCCAGCAACTCTTCGAGCGGGAACGCGAGGTCCGCGTCCCGATAGCCGATTTCGCGCACCGCGGCGCCCGCCACGTCGGCATAGAAGCGGTACATGGCGTAGGACGGCCGCAGCAGCAGCACCTCGTCGCCATCGTCCACGTAGGTGTTGATCAGCACCTGGATGGCTTCGTCGGTGCCGTTGGTGAAGAGCAGGTTGTCGGCCGGCACGCCGAAGAACTCCGCGACGGCCGGCCTGGCTTCGCCGTACTCGGGATACACCGCGAGATCGGCCGCGGCGATCCGGTCGCGCAGGGCCTCGAGCACGCGCGGCGAGCAGCCCACGGTGTTCTCGTTGAAATCGAGGCGCAGCTTGCCGGAGCGGCCGCCGGTGGGCGGCGAGTAGGGCGCCATGTTCAGGACGGCCTGGCGCGGGCGCGGAGCGTCAGCCATTGCGGCGCACCTCAACCGAGCGCGCGTGCGCCTCCAGGCCCTCGGCGCGGGCCAGCGTGGTAATGGCGGGCTTCAGGCGGGCCAGAGCCGCGGCGCTCAACTTCTGCACCGAAATCACCTTGACGAAGTCCGCCGCCGAGAGGCCGCCGCGCAACCGGGCGGCACCGCTCGTGGGCAGCACGTGGTTGGGACCGGAGGCGTAGTCGCCGGCTGCCTCCGGGCTATGCGGGCCCACGAAAACGCTGCCCGCGTGGCGGATGTCGGCCAGCAGCGACATGGACGGAATGCTGAGGTGCTCGGGCGCGAAGCCGTTCGCCAGTTCGATGGCCTCATCGAGCGAGGCGACCAGGATGATCGCGCTGTTCTTGGCGATGGCTTTCGAGGCCACGGCCGCGGTGGGCAGCACCGCGAGTTGGGCCTCTATCTCGGCCGCCACGGCGCGCGCTAACGGCTCCGAGGTGGTGAGCAGGATGGCGGCGGCGTCCACGTCGTGCTCGGCCTGGGCGAGCATGTCCAGCGCCAGCACTTTTGGATCCCCGTCTTCCGCGATGATCAGGATCTCGGTGGGTCCGGCGATGAAATCGATGCCCACTTCGCCGGCCAGCAGCTTCTTCGCCGCCGCGACGTAGATGTTGCCCGGCCCCACGATGCGGTCCACCTTGGGAACCGTGCGCGTTCCGTAGGCGAACGCGGCGATGGCGTGGGCGCCGCCCATCTGAAATACGTCCTTCACGCCCAGGATGGACGCCACTCCGTGAATCGCCGGCACCGGGCGCGGCGAGGCGACGCAGATGCGCGGGACTCCGGCCACTTGCGCCGGAATCACGGTCATCATCAGTGTCGAGGGCAGCGGGTAACGCCCGGAAGGGATGTACGCCGCCACTGCATCGAGCGGCCGCACGATCTGGCCTACGCACAGGCCCGGCTCCAGGCTCTCCATTTTCTCGCGGGGCAACTGCATCGCGGCGAACGCGCGGATGTTCTTCGACGCGTCTCGCACCGCGTTGCGCAGTTCCCTGGGCAGGTGCTTCGCCGCCTCGGCCAGCTCCCGCTCGGGGACCCGCACGGTCTTGCGGTCGAGGCCGTCGAAGCGCCTCGCGAACTCGATCAGCGCTTTGTCACCCTTGTCGCGCACGGCCGCGAGGATGGGCCGCACGGTCTCCTCGGCTTCGGCCAGGCGCGCGGCCCGCCGCTTGAGAAGCTTTCCCGCCCCGCTCGATGGAATGATCCGGATCATGGCTACATCACGATCTTGTTCAGCGGATATTCGACGATGCCCTCCGCGCCCGCCTTCTTCAGGCGCGGGATGATGGTGCGCACGGTGGATTCGTCGAGGATGGTGTTGACGGCCAGCCAGTCGCCCTGGCTGAGCTGCGAAATGGTGGGGTTCTTCAGCGCGGGCAGCACTTCGAGCACGGCCTGGAGGCAATCGCGGCTCACGTTGAGCATCAGGCCTACCTTGCCCAGCGCGTTGATGGCCCCGTCGAGGAGCATGTGGATGTCCTCGAGCTTGTGGCGCTTCCACTCGTCCTTCCATGCGTCGACGTTGGCGATGAGCTGGGTGTTCGATTCGAGCACGGTCTCGATGATGCGCAGCTTATTGGCGCGCAGCGAGGAGCCGGTTTCGGTGACTTCGACGATGGCGTCGGCGAGCTCGGGCGGCTTGACCTCGGTAGCGCCCCAACTGAACTCGACCTTGGCCTTCACGCTGTTCGCGGCCAGGTAGCGCTTGGTGGTGGCGACCAGTTCGGTGGCGACGATTTTGCCCTCCAGGTCCTTCACCGAGCGGATGGGCGAGGCCTCGGGCACCGCCAGCACCCAGCGCACTTTGCCGAAGCTCTGCTTGGCGTAGATGAGGTCGCAGACGGTGTGGACGTGCGCTTCGTTCTCCGCCACCCAGTCGAGGCCGGTGAGGCCGGCGTCGAGCACGCCATCCTCGACGTAGCGCGCCATTTCCTGGGCGCGGATGAGCATGCACTCGATCTCGGGATCGTCGATGGCCGGGAAGTAGGACCGGCTGCTGGTGGTGATGTGGAAGCCGGCGCGGCGGAAAAGTTCGATGGTCGCGTTCTCGAGACTGCCTTTGGGAATGCCGAGCTTCAGCTTCATGACTGGCCTCCGTAGACGGCGCCGGGATCGAAGGTGCGCGGCTCCGATTCCACCCACGCTCCGTTTTCGTATCGCCGGTAGAAGCAGCTCTGGTAGCCGTTGTGGCACACGCCGGGGCCGAGCGCTTCGACGCGCACCAGGACCGAATCCACGTCGCAGTCGACCGAGATCTCCTTGACGACCAGGCGGTGGCCGGAGCTCTCGCCCTTCATCCACAGCTTTTTCCGCGAGCGACTGTAGAAGGTCGCGAAGCCGGTTTCGACCGTCTTTTGGAAGGCCTCTTCGTTCATGAATCCGACCATGAGCACGCGACCGCTCGCGTGGTCCTGAATGACAGCGGGCAGCAGCCCGTCGAGTTTTGTGAAATCGAGGTTCATTGTGTGCCTATTAACGAAAAAGCCCGCCTGGCCTCCGGCGGGCTTTGAGTTCGATTGCTTTCCACCCAAACAGTCAGCCCGTCGGCAGATTCCGGCCGTGATGATGATGCGGATGGCGCCGGCTGACGGAGAAGACTCGCATGGAAACCACGAGTATAACATGGCCACCTGGGAGATGTGCTAGTGTGGTGCGATTCGCGCAGGAGTCCGCTCCCTCACGGTCGCGGTTCGGTGCTGCGCGGGGGGGAGAAGCACCGCCATGAGAAGGCTGACGATCGCATTCGCCCTACTGCTTTGCGCCGTGTTTGCGGTGCGGGCCGCGGAGACCACTACCAAGACCGCCGGCGAGGAGGACCGCCTCCTGCTGCCGCACAACTTCGTGCGCGGATTCGTCGATTTCGAGGTGGCGCCGCCGCACAACGAGGTGGACCTCGGGTTGTGCGCGCCGCACATCGGCCCCCTGGTTCCGGGAGCTGTGAACTGTGCCGCCTATGCCCGCTACGTCTGGAGCGGCTATGTCGAAATCCAGCCGTTCGGGCGAACCCCGCTGAAACACGTGTTCGTGTTCGCCACGCCGAAACTTTTTGCCGGCAATAACGTGCCCGGGTTGCAGTACACGGCATCGCACTCAGGCATCCTGTGGGAGGAAACCCTGGGAGCCGGCGTGACTCTGCCATACCAGCTGGAGTTCCGCGTGACGCACCACCGGACTCACCTGATGGGCCGCTACGGGGGCACGGCAAACAGTCTGATCTTTCGCCCCGACGGACCCTATGGCCTGTACACGACGGTCGGAGTCCGGTGGTACTTCGGCGGCTACGGCCGCTCCGGCGCCCACTGACCGGAGGGCGAGTCCGCCGCCCCACAGAGCGGGGCTGAAGCCC
>DATNLV010000238.1:0-5889 GCA_035602665.1 Bryobacteraceae bacterium
CCCGGGTCGCGGCGTTCGATGTCCTTCAGGATCTCTTCCTCGCGCCGGATCACCGGCGGATGCACCAGGCTGTTCAGCTTCGCCAGGCGCTCCGGTCGATTGAACACCTCCGCCGCCAGCCTGGAGCGGTCGATCGTGCCATCCTCGGCCAGCACTCCCGCGCCGAACTCTCGGACCACGGCCTCATACGCTTCCGCCCCCGGCATCAGAACCTCGTGCCCGAGTTCGTCCGCCTGGATGAGGTGGCAGCCCAGGTCCCTCAGCGCCTGCCCCACGAAGCTCTTCCCGGAGGCCAGCCCGCCCGTCAGCCCTACGCGAAGCATGCCTTCCCGAGTTCCCGTTCCGCCGCTTCGATGGTGTTCACCATGAGCATGGAAATGGTCAGCGGCCCCACGCCCCCGGGCACGGGCGTGTACGCGCCGGCCTGCTCGACTACATCGATGGGATCGACATCGCCCACCAGCAGGCTGCCCTTGCGATCGAACTCCTCCAGCTTCGCTGCCGAATTCCTGAAGAGGCGCGCGGCTTCCTCGCGGTCCGAGATCCGGTTGGTCCCTACGTCGATCACCGTCGCCCCCGGCTTGATGAAATCGCGTGTGATCAGCGCCGGCCGGCCCATGGCCGCGACCAATATATCGGCGCGCGCGCACACCTCGGCCAGGTTGGGCGTGCGCGAATGGCAGATGGTAACCGTCGCGTGTTGATGCATCAGCAACAGGGCCACAGGCTTGCCCACCAGGTCGCTGCGGCCCACCACCACCGCGTGCCGCCCGGCGATGGGGATCTGGTACCGCCTCAGCAATTCCAGGATCCCGGCCGGCGTGCACGGGCGCGGACCGGGCAGATTGGCCGCCAGCCGCCCCAGGTTCAGCGGATGCAGGCCGTCGACGTCTTTGTCCGGCGAGACCGCGAGCTGCACTTTCTTCGGGTCCACTTGCGGCGGCAACGGGAGCTGCGGCAGGATGCCGTCGATCTCCGGCCGCCGGTTCAGCCCTTCCACCAGCTCGACAATCTCATCGGTCGTCGAGGTAGCGGGCGGCGTCAGCTTCTCGCTGTAGATCCCCAGCGCCTGGCAGGTCTTGATCTTGTTGCGTACGTAAATTTCCGAGGCGGCGTTGTTGCCCACCAGGATGACCGCCAGGCCTGGCAGGTGCCCGGCCGCTTTGAGCGCCTCGACGCGCGACCGGCATTCCGCCAGAATCTCGTCGCGAACCCGGTTTCCATCGAGAAGCATAGCCATTCAATAGGAAGGATAACAGGTTGGCCTCGTGGGGCAGGCGTCCACGCCTGCCAGCGGGTCTCCAGACCCGCCGGAACTCCATCCGTATTCGCCCGCCCTTCCCCACCCCTCCCCGCACCGGAGGGCAGTAACGGGCCGACGGCGTCGCATTCGGGCGGATCCCGACCGCCGTAGGCCTTTCTTTGCTTCAGGTTTGAACCTTTTTAATCCAGTCGTCCTGTAGGTTGTGTTACTATAGCTTTCTTCGTCACCCCTTTGGGGAAAAACCAACGAGAGGAAGCCAGGATGAGCGAGAAAGGCTCTTCGTTGTACGCCGACCAACGCATCGATCTGCCGGCGCTGCGCCAGCACAAAGGTATCTCGCTAAGGGACATATCCGAGACCACCAAGATCAGCATCCGATTCCTGAGAGCGATCGAGGAAGAGGACTTCGAGCAGCTCCCAGGCGGAATCTACAACACCAACTACATCCGCCAATACGCCCGCGAGATCGGGTGTGAGGAAACCAAGCTGCTGGCCTACTACCGCTCGGTTTTCGAAGCGGCATCCTGAACGATCCCGCAACTCTTACACTCCCCCTCCCTAAACCTCCGCTCCGCCCCAGCCGATAAGGGTACTGAAGGCTGGAGGTAGCGCTCGATGAAGATCAATCAAAGCCCGATCGATTCGTCGGGACTGTCGCAACTCGGCAAGACCAACGGCATCGGATCCGGCGCAGCTGGAAAGAGCGGCCTGACCGGGCCCGATCGCGATCGCGTCCAACTCTCCGATTTATCCGCTCACCTGATGGCGTCAGGCGACGCCGGCGCATCCGCCCGGGCTGCGCGCGTCCAGCAGCTTTCCTCCGACGTCCGTGCCGGGCGCTACCAGGTGGATTCAGTGGAACTGAGCCGGCGGATGGTGGACGAGGCCATTCGGCAATGAGCGGAGGCGATCCGCAATGAGCCCAGGCGAAAGCCAACTCCGGCTGGCCGAAGCCGCGGCCGAGCACGCGCGGCGGTTGCTGTTGTTTCCCTCGATCGCCAACCTGGACCGCAGCCGGTCATTCCTCGAACAAGCCTGCGCCAACCTCGAAGAGGTGCGGCGCCTGGCGGCCGGGCAGCCGCCGGCGCGGAACCGGGAATTACGGGCCGGCCTGACCGTGTTGCACCGGACCGGGCGTCGGGTTGCCGCTCTGCTGGAGGGCGCAGCCCGCTTTCGAGCCGGCTGGTTTGAAGCTCTCAAGGTTGCTACCACCGCTGGGTACAATCAAGCCGGCGAACCGGCGCCTTCCGCGCCGCCGCGAACCATTTCCGTGGAGGGCTGAGGCGCATGGGCGGCCTGTTCAATACCCTGACGACGGCGGCCGACGCCATGGGAGTGTTCTCGAACGCCCTCACCACGGTTGGAAACAACGTCGAGAATTCGGGCACGCCGGGATTTGCCCGCCAGGACTTTACGGTCGTGGCGCAGCCCTTCGATCCCAGAGAGGGATTGCCGGGCGGAATCGCCGCGGGCGAGGTCCAGAACAGCCGCGACGAGTACGCCGAACAGGCCGTGTGGACCGACCAGCAGGCATTCGGATCGGCGGACCAGACGGTCACCGAGCTCACCGGGGTCCAGCCTCTCTTCGATGTTACGGGCAATTCCGGCATCCCCTCGGCGATCAATGCGCTGTTTCAATCCTTCTCCGCTCTGAGCGTTTCCCCCAACGACGCGGTGGCGCGCAGCAACGTCATCTCGAGCGCCACCTCCCTGACCCAAGAGTTCAACACCGCCGTCACGGGCCTGGGCAACGCCTCTCTCAACCTGAACCAGGAGATCTCGAGCGCTACCGGCACCATCAACGGCCTCACCCAGCAGATCGCGCACCTCAACACCCAGATCGACAGCGATACGCAGACGGCCTCGGACGCCTCCGTGGACGCCAGCCTGCACAACGCCATCGAAAGCCTGGCCGCCTACGTCAACGTCACGGTCCTGAAGCAGCCGGGTGGCTCGGTCACGCTGCTCATGGACGGCCAGACCCCGCTCGTGATGGGGGACCAGCAGTACGCCATTCAGGCTTCGACCGGCAGCGGTTCCGCGGTGATTTCGGACGCCTCCGGCAAAGATGTGACCGCGCAGGTGACGGGCGGCCGCCTCGCCGCCATGATCAACGTCAGGAATACCACTCTGCCCGGGTATTCCAACAGCCTGAACCAGTTGGCCGCGGGCATCTCCGACCAGGTCAACAACACCCTGCTCAACGGAGTGGACCTCGAGGGGAACCAGGGCGCCCAGCTGTTCAGCTACAACAGCCCCTCGAATGCGGCAGCCACATTCCAGGTAACCGGCATCACCGCCGACCAGCTGGCGGCCGCGCTGCCCAGCGCTCCCGGCGGAAACGGGAACGCCTTGAACCTGGTCGCCCTGGCAAACTCCACCGCGGTCGGCGGCATGACGTTCACCCAGGCCTACTCCGGTCTGGCGTCCCAGGTCGGGCAGTCGCTCGACACCGCCACCGAGGACCAGACCACCCAGCAGGACCTGCTCGACCAGGCCCGCACCACGCGGTCCAACACCGAGGGCGTGTCGCTCGACACGGAGGCCATTAAGATGCTCGAATACCAGCGCTCCTATCAGGCCACGGCGCACATGGTGACCATCCTGAACGGCCTGACACAGAACCTGATCGATATGCTGCCCTCCTCGTGAGCTGAGCAGCAGCGAGGTGAGCAGGCAGTGAGGTGAGAAATGATCCAAGGAGTCAGCTCCGCCGACGAGATGTTCCTGAGCGCATTGAACCAGACCGAGAACCGCGCGGCACAGGCCGAGCGGGAGATCGGCTCCGGCACCAAGCTGAGCACGCCGTCGGATGGCCCGGACATCATCGGTCCGGCACTTAGTTTGCACTCTCAGCTCGCGCAGACGACGCAGATCGCCACCAACCTGGGGATGTTCACGTCGGAGACCGACGCCGCCGAGCAGGCCGTCAGCAACGCGGTTCAGACCCTCCAACAGGCCAATACGCTGGGCACGCAGGCCGCTACCGAGACCTGCACGCCGGAAGAGCGCCAGTCGCTGGCAAGCCAGGTCGACGCGTCCATCCAGCAGGTGGTGGCGTCGGCGAACACCCAAACCGCCGGCCGCTATCTCTTCAGCGGCGATACGGACCAGGTGGCCCCTTACACCATCGACGCCAGCGGAAACGTGAGCGGCTATAACGGTTCGGCGTCGACGCGCCAGGCCATGGCCCCCAACGGCAGCACGTTTCCCATCGCCCGCAGCGGGCAGGAGATTTTCGAGGCCCCGGGCGGCAGCGTGCTGGGGGCTCTCGCCGACCTCAAAGCCGCTCTGCTGAACGGTCCGACCGTGGCCCAGGGCGACCCGCAGTACGACACCCAGTATCAGGCTCAGACCACGGCGATCACCAACGCCCTCGGCGAAATGTCGCAGGCCGGCGACCAGTTGAACCAGCAGCTCGCCTTCTATGGCGTCGTGCAGAACAACGTCGCCAACGCCACCGATGCGGCGCAGACGCTCGAAGTCAATCAGCGCACACAATTGAGCTCCTTGACGGATGCCGACATCACCACCGACGCCATCGAGCTGACCCAGGCCAACACCCAACGCGATGCCTCGCTTTCGGCCCGCGCGAAAGTGCCCACCAACACCCTGTTCGACTACCTGGCATAAGACCGCGCGGAGGGCGGGCTCAGCCCGCGTGGGGCTTCAGCCCCGCCCCATTTCTAACCCCCAAAGTGTACCCTCCCCCGTTTTCGGTATGATGGCCGTTCGGAGGCCTTCGCTCAATGCCCTACGTTCCTGAGAAGACCGAGATGCGGGAGTTCACCTTCCGCGCTGTGCTGATCGGCCTGGTGATGACCGTCGTCCTGGGTGCGGCGAACGCCTACCTGGGCCTGCGCGCCGGCATGACCATCGCCGCCACCTATCCCGCGGCGGTCATCGGCATGGCGCTGCTGCGCCTGCGAAAAGGATCGCTGCTCGAAGAGAACATCGCTCGAACCGTGGGCTCCATCGGAGAATCGGTGGCGGCCGGCGCCATCTTCACCATCCCCGCCTTCGTGATGTCCGGCGCCTGGGGCAAGTTCGATTCCTGGGAAGCGTACTGGAAATCGACGGCGCTGATGCTGGTGGGCGGCGTCCTGGGCATCCTCTTCGTGACGCTGTTGCGCCGCGTGATGGTGGAGGACCCCGAACTGGTGTTCCCGGAATCGGTGGCCGCCTCGCAAATCCACATCGCCGGCCAACAGGGAGCGCAGGCCGCCAGGGTCCTCTTCTACAACATGGGCTTTGGCGCCGCCATATACCTGCTGGGCGCGTTCAACATTTTCTCGGCCAGCAACTCGTTCCTGGTCCGCATCGGCCAGATGGGCAAGAGCACCGTGAAGCTGGTGACCAAGGGATACACGCAGCAAGTGGGAGTCGGCGGCGTGACGCTCGCAACCGGGCCGGCCATCAGCCCGGCCTACCTGGGCGTGGGCTACATTATCGGGCCGCGTTTGGCGGCGCTGAACTTTGCCGGTGGCGTCATTGCATGGGGCTTGCTGGTTCCCCTGATTCTGTTTCTTGGTGGACCAACATTCGTCACCCAGTTTCTGCCGGCTGGTGCAACCCCGGACACGAACTTCTGGGGTGGGCAGGCGGATGCAGTTTGGAAGTACATC
>DATNLV010000247.1:0-2810 GCA_035602665.1 Bryobacteraceae bacterium
TTTGGTGTGGTGGGCAGCGTGGCCATCAGGAACTCCTGGTCGTTGGGAATCAAGCGCTCGGGACGGAGACCGGCCGTCTCGAGTCCCGCCTGGAAAGCGTCGCGGGGGCTTTGGCCCAGCGCCGGATGGTCGGTCGTGTCATAAACCTCGAACAGGTACTCGGACAGTCGCTCGTGCAACTCCGAGAGTGTCCACGTGGCGTGTTTTCGCGGATCCACGGATGTCGTCACCTGCCGCACATTGCGCGTGATCTGGGTGTTCCCTTGCAGGTTGTGTATGAACCTGGTGTTGGTGGTTCCGAAGAGGCGCTCGCAGCATGCACCGAATCTCGCCTTCGCGGGCGGCCTCGTCTTCTTGGTGCATTCGTACCGCGCCAGCAAGGACTCGAAGTAGGTGCTCTGGAATTCCGGGCCACCATCTACCACGACGATCTGGGGCAGCCGGCCGTGACGGCGAACGCACTCGCGCAGGAGCATCATGCACGAGCGCTGGCTGGGCGCATCAAACGCGAGAACCAGCGACAGGCAACGCCGGGAGAAGGCATCCGTGAGAAGCGTCATCCAGGGGCGCCCCAGGGCGCGGCCGGTGCGCGAACAGATCAGTTCCACGTCCAGCTCTGTATGATCGATGTGCCCGATCTCGAACGGCCGGTCGCCGTGCCGTGGAGTCGTTGGACCAAGTTCCCAATAGAATGGCTCGTGAATGTACGCCGCCCGGTGGCCTTTTCGCTTCAGGAGGCCTTCAAATGCCGGCCGCCGCCGAACGGCCAGACAGAACGTCGCATAACTCGGTGCGACGATTCCTTTCTCCTCACAGGCGCGCAGCAATGCGGCCCAGGTGGCGAACCTCGACTTCTGCTTGAGCGTGTCGTAGTCCCGTTCGATGAACTGGTTCAGCAGGGCCAGACTCTCCGGTGGCAGCTTGCTGCCGCGATTCCCCCGCTGGCTGGTTCTTGGAATGAGCCCGAGGTATCCGCTTCGCTGCCACGCCTCCGCCTCCTTGTATCTGGCAATCCAGAGCCGCAGCGTCCGTTCCGGAACCGTCGGGCCGCCGATAGGTGGTCCACCGTTCAGACGTTGTTGCACAAGCTGGTACCGGCGGTTCGCCACGCGCAAGTCATCCTCGCTTGCCGTCGAGAGCGGACCGCAGTTCTTCGACTCCGACGGAGGCGCCCCCGCGCCCACGACACGCCCGTCCCTCACCAATCCTTCGAAAACCTCGCGCGGGACCTCCGTGAACGCGCGGTCCTCGCCAAGCAGGCTGACCGCCCTCTCGCCGGCGTTGACGATAGTCGAATGCCTGCCGTCCCAAGCGATGGATCTGCCTGGAGTGAGGTCCACGAATCGCGGACTCGGTCCCGCAGACCGGGTTTGCTCGATGTTCCGGCAGGCGGTGGCAGCCTCCCGGTTAGGGAAGACACGGACCTTCTCCGGTTCCATCACACCGGCGGAGCGGAGATCCACATACACATCGCCGGCCGCGATCAATCGGTGAATGTCGTCGCGGCTGGCGGCGCCCAGAGTTTCGCGAAAGAGATCGCTTAGTCGGAGGCCGGGCGTCGCGGAGACCTCAGCCTGAATGGCCTCGCGGGCCCGCGGCGCAACTTCCACGGCATCGAAGCGCCAGTAGTCTTCCAGGTACTGGATGTTTCGTTGTAGGGTCCAATCGATCTCCGCAGAGGACCGGAGCCGATAGTAGAGCCCAAGCTTCCCGGCATACGCTTCTCCCGGCGGACATCTCCAGCGCCCATCACCATCCCGGCAGTAACGATGAGGGCTCTTTTGCGAGAGCTTTTCCAGTTCCTGCTCCTGCTTGCACTCCTGCCATCCTGCCGAATCGGTGTGGATGACGAAATAGTCCGGCGTGTGCAGGACCACGAGACCCCTCCCATTGGCGGACTCGTATTCGAGCGGGATCGTCGGTGGCTGGTCGTAGTACTCCAGCACGTTCGAGTCGTGCTCCATCTCGTAGACGAACGCGAGTTCAACCCGGTGGCTCTCGAACTGGATGGTCAGTCCCATTTTGCGGCTGGGATAGCGGCCGCTCACGTTTTCGCGCCCACCACCGACCCGCCGGGCGGGATCGGAAGACCGAATCTTCGCGATGGCCGCCCGCCCCTCGCCGGACAGGCTCAGGCCCTCACACCACCGAAGGAACTGTTCGTCGCTCAGCACGTCAGGCCCCCTCCCGGCCCGAGCCGCCGCCTTACCCCCGCCGCTGGGCCTCGCGCTCATTCTTCAGCGCCAGAGCATATCTCCGGCCGGCCTCCATCACCAGGTCCTGAAGACGCCGGCCATTCCGGATGGCCCGCTCCAGCTCGGAAGCGAGTTCATCCGGCACATAGACGGAGAACCGCCGGTTCCCCTTCTTCCCGTACAACGCGTAGCTGGAGTGCCCCTCGCCCGATTCGCAGAGCCGGCAATGCTCCCGGATGCAAGGGCTCTTCCGCAGTGACAACGATCCCAACGCAACCGGCCACAGACTCCCGACTGTGTCTTTGAACCAGCGCTTCACTTCGTCGGGCGTTTCTTTGCGCGTCGCCATGTGTATAGGTGCATATTATCACACATACACAGGGAGCACAATGTCTTTTTAGGTCTCTTCGGCCGAGAGGGCGTTCAAGCCCCGCAGCACTTCTTGAACTTCTTGCCGCTGCCGCAGGGACAGGGGTCGTTCCTGCCGGTCTTGGGCTTGGCGGGCTTGACCTGACCGGAGGCAGTTCGTGGCGCCGGTCGCAGTGTGGTTCTGTTCTCGTGAAAACAGGCCCACCACTCCATCTCGCGAACGGTATCTACCACGAGACCGTAATG
>DATNLV010000249.1:0-6378 GCA_035602665.1 Bryobacteraceae bacterium
CGGCTGGCGGGCGGAGGAGGTTCTCGGCAAGCCTCTGCCAACGGTTCCGGACGGCGAGTCGCAGGAATTCCAGGCTCTTCTGGATCGAACCGCTCGCGGGGAGGTCTTGACCGGATACACCACCCGCCGCCGGTGCAAGGATGGAACGCTGATGGACATCCGGCTCTGGACCGCGCCCTTGTTTGCCAGCTCGGGCGAGGTCCGCGGAAAGATCGCCATCGTCGCCGACATCACCGATCAGATCCGCCTGGAGCAGCAGCTCACGCACTCCCAGAAGATGGAAGCCATGGGGCGGCTGGCCGGAGGCGTGGCGCACGACTTTAACAACGTGATCACCGTGGTCTCCGGCTACGGCCACATGATTCTCGACGGCGTTCAGAACGATCCGGACCTGCGCGAAGCCGCCGAGGAGGTGCTCAAGGCCGCCTCGCGCG
The DNA here is from genome assembly GCA_035602665.1 of Bryobacteraceae bacterium. Lineage (GTDB taxonomy): Bacteria > Acidobacteriota > Terriglobia > Bryobacterales > Bryobacteraceae > DASWZN01. The sequence continues at coordinate 435 of DATNLV010000249.1, forward strand.
CCGCTGCCCTCGCCAATCAGTTGCTCACCTTCAGCCGCCATCAGGTCATCCAGCCGGCGGTGATCGAGATCAACGTGCTGGTCCGCGACATGGAACGAATGCTCCGGCGGGTGATGGGCGAACAGATCGACCTGCAGGTCGTTGCCCGCCCCGAAGTGGGTCTGGTGCGTGCCGACGTCGGCCAGATCGAACAGGTGCTGATGAACCTCGTCGTGAACGCTCGCGACGCCATGCCCGGCGGTGGGACCATCACGGTCGAGACCGCCAACGTCGTTCTGGACGAAAACTATTCCCGCACCCACTCCGGCGTGGCCGCCGGGCACTACGTCATGCTGGCGGTGAGCGACACCGGCAGCGGAATGGACCCCGAGACCAGGTCCCACATCTTCGAGCCCTTCTTCACCACCAAGGAACGAGGCAAAGGAACAGGCCTGGGGCTTTCGATCGTCTACGGCATCATCAAACAGCACAGCGGCGACATCTGGGTCTACAGCGAGCCGGAGAAAGGGACGACATTCAAGATCTACCTTCCCCAGGTCGCGGCTGGCTCGGCCTCTGGCGTCGCGGACGCTGCCGCTTCTTCCCGTGTTTTCGGCGATGAAACCGTGCTCCTGGTCGAAGACGAGCCGGGCGTGCGCAAGCTGGTGCGGGGCATCCTCGAACAATACGGTTACAGCGTGCTCGAGGCCGCATCCGGCCGCGAGGCGCTCGAGATGGACGCCGGCCACAAAGGTCGCATAGACCTCCTGCTCACCGATGTCGTCCTGCCCGAAATGAGCGGCCGGGAAGTCGCGGACGCGCTGGCGGTCAGCCGCCCCGGGATCAAGGTGCTGTACCTGTCCGGCTATACGGACCACGTGGTGATCGACCGCGGCGTGCTTGCCGCGGGAGCGCGCTTCCTGCAAAAGCCCTTCACCCCCGAGGTCCTGGCGCGAAAGATCCGCGAGGTCCTGGACGACAGGTCGCAAGCCGCGTAGCCGCGCGCGGCTGCGCAGCTGTCAGCTATCAGCCGTCAGCTGTCAGCTTTCAAGCCATCAACCATCCACCATCGACCATCCACCATTGGTAGTACCCTGTTTGAGGAAGGAAGATCCTCTCATGAGCACCAGAAAGCAAGACGCACTGGAATACCATTCCAGGCCTCCCGCCGGCAAGCTGTCCGTCACGCCTACCAAGCCCTGCCGGACGCAGCGGGACCTCAGCCTGGCGTACACACCAGGGGTCGCTGTCCCCTGCAAAGAGATCGAGCGCGATCCCAGCCTGGCTTACAAGTACACCGCCAAGGGCAACCTGGTGGGCGTCGTATCGAACGGCACCGCGGTCCTCGGCCTCGGCAACATCGGCGCGCTGGCAGGCAAGCCGGTCATGGAAGGCAAGGCGGTGCTGTTCAAGCGCTTCGCCGATATCGACGTCTTCGACATCGAGCTGGCCAGCGAAGATCCCAAGGAAGTGATCCGAGCCTGCCAGTTGCTCGAGCCCACCTTCGGCGGAATCAATCTCGAAGACATCAAGGCCCCCGAGTGCTTCGAGGTTGAAGAGGAACTCAAGCGCACCATGAAGATTCCGGTCTTCCATGACGACCAGCATGGGACCGCCATCATCTCAGGCGCGGCGCTCATCAACGCCCTCAGCATCGTTGGCAAGCCCATCGGCGAAGTCAAACTGGTATTCAGCGGAGCCGGCGCCAGCGCCATTTCCTGCGGCGAGCATTACATCCGGCTGGGCCTGAAGCGCGAGAACGTCACCATGTGCGACAGCAAGGGAGTCGTCTACGAGGGTCGCACCGACGGCATGAACAAGTACAAGGCGCGCTTCGCTCGCCCGACCGAGCTGCGCACTCTGACCGAGGCGCTCCAGGGCGCCGACGTCTTCGTCGGCCTCTCCTGTGGCAACTGCGTGGGGCCGGAGATGCTGAAGGGCATGGCGCCGAATCCCATCGTGTTCGCGCTGGCCAATCCCGATCCCGAGATTCCTTACGACGTCGCCGTGGCGGCCCGGCCCGACGTCATCATGTGTACCGGCCGATCGGACTATCCCAACCAGGTGAATAACGTCCTCGGATTCCCCTTCATCTTCCGCGGCGCGCTCGATGTGCGAGCCACCAAGATCAACGACGAGATGAAACTTGCGGCCACCTACGCGCTGGCCGCCCTCGCCAAGGAAGACGTGCCGGATTCGGTGCGCGCGGCTTATGGAATCGACCGCATCGAGTTCGGCCGCGAGTACATCATCCCCAAGCCGTTCGATCCCCGCGTGCTGATTTGGGAAGCCGCCGCGGTGGCGCGCGCCGCGATGGAAACCGGCGTGGCGCAGTTGACCGTCGATATCGAGCAGTACAAGGAAGAGCTCGAACGCCGCCTCGGCAAAGCCCGCGAGATCATGCGCGTGATGATCCACAAAGCCCAGCGCAAGCCCATGCGCGTGGTCTTCCCGGAAGGAGAGGAGACCAAGATCCTGCGCGCCTGCCAGGTCCTGCTCGAAGAGAAGATCGCGCATCCCATCCTGCTGGGCCGCGAGCAGGTGATCTGCTCCCAGATCGAAGACTGCCACGTGCATCTGGAAGGCGCCACCATCATCGACCCCGACAAATCGCCCGACCGCGAGCGCTACGAAAAGGAGCTCTATCTTCTGCGCCAGCGCAAGGGCATCACCCAGAGCGAGGCGCGGGAATGGATGGAGAACCGCAACATTTTCGCGGCTATGATGGTGCACACCGGCGACGCCGACGCGCTGGTGGGCGGCCTCACGCAGCATTACCCCGACGTCATCCGGCCCGCCCTGCACGTGATCTCCGTGCGCGAGGGCTTGCACAAGGTCTCGGGCGTTTACATGCTGATCACGGAGAAGGGCGACATCTACTTCCTGGCGGATTGCACGGTCAATATCGAGCCCAGCTCCGAGGACCTGGCCGAGATCGCGATCTCCGCCGCCGAGATGGCGCGCCGCTTCAACGTCTGGCCGCGCGTGGCCATGCTGTCGTTTTCCAACTTCGGAAGCACGCGGCATCCGCTGGCAGAGAAGGTAAGGCGCGCGGTCGAGATCGTGCGGATGCGTGAGCCGCTACTCATGATCGATGGCGAGATGCAGGCCGACACCGCGGTGACGCCTTCCATCATGGATGAGACCTATCCGTTCAGCACGCTCAAGGGCGGCGCCAACGTGCTGGTCTTCCCGAATCTCGAGGCCGGAAACATCGCCTACAAGCTGCTGGCGCGGATAGGCGGCGCGCAGGTCATCGGCCCGATCCTCATGGGCACCTCGAAGCCCGTGCACGTCCTGCAGCGCGGCTCCGACGTCGAGGACGTGGTCAACATCGCGACGATCGCCGTGGTGGACGCGCAGGAGGCGGCCCAGCGCACCGCGCCCTCGTTAGCCGAAGCCGCCAGCCAGATCGGAGAGGTGGAAGCGAAGTACTGAGGCACTCCTCAGCAACCGAACCGAGACCGTCAGGGAGCGGACGTCGGCCATCAGTGGGCTGGGCCCTACGGACAGTGACCGATGCGATGCACCAGGAGTACCTCAGCGGAAACGGACTTGGTCTGGTCGGCCACGCTGGCAGCGGTGACGACCACCTTAGTCTCCGTAGCCACCGACGACGGAGCGGTATACAATCCGATGCTGTCGATCCTGCCCACTTGAGGGAGGAGAGACCAAGTGATGGTCGTGTCTTTTCCCGGCGGCAGGTGTGATGTGATCACGAACTGCCGTGTCTGGGAGGGGTTCAAGCAGGCCGATGTTGGGGTGATCGTCAGCCACCGCGGAACCGTCACCGGAACCGTGGTCGAAACGCCCGCATTGGTAATCGTGATGCTGGCCTTGCCGGGACCGGTCGCGGTGACGATCCCGTCTTTATCCACCGTGGCGACGGCGGCATTGTCGGACACGTAGGTAGTCAGCGAGGAGTCTGTCACGGCCGTCCTGGAACCATCGGCGAAGATCGCAGTGACGAGCAGTGGAGACTTTTCGCCGACGTAGGCGAGACCGAGAGTGGGCAACTCGTTCTTGAGTTTGACCGGCGTGGCAGGCGCCTCGATATGGATCGGGACCTTGTTGGAATCGACGGTTTCCCCCGGCGCGATGGCCCCCATCGCGCTTAGAGTATATGGCCGCGACGGCACATCGGCCGGGATCGGCATCTTGAACACGTATGGCGGAGCCAAGAGCACCTGGGTGCAGCCCCACCCGCCCATACCCTGACTGGATGAGGCGACTAGGCCCACCCCTTCCGGAAAACCGCCTCCCAAGACCGTCACAACGACCGTGAGCGTCTGGCCCGCATGGACGATGGCGCCGTCGGCGGGCGAGGTGATGCGAAGCGTTTGCGCTGACGTTGAGGCGGCCATTTGCAGCACGAGCAGCATCGACGCGCCCGCCAGCCAGGCGGTGCGACGGGCGCGTCTATTTACCATCACCACTTCACCGTCTTCCCTGGCTCCAGCGGCCAGATCTCGACGCCCGTCGGCTTGGCCAACTCGGCCAACTCCTCGGGCCGGCCGGTCAGGGCGGGGAAGGTGCCGAAGTGCATCGGGATGACCTTCTTCGGCTGGAGCAGCGAGCACGCCAGCGCCGCCTCTTTCGGGCTCATGGTGAACAAATCGCCGATCGGCAGAAACGCCAGCTCCGGGTGATAGAGCTGTTCGATCAAGGCCATGTCCGAGAACACGTTCGTGTCCCCTGCGAAGTAGAGGGAGCGGCCGTCCGCGAGGCGCAGCACATAGCCGCAGGCCTCCCCGCCGTAGACGATACTGCCGTCGTCCTCCTTGATCCCGCAACTGTGGACCGCGTGCGTCATGGTCACCTTGACCGGACCGGCCTGCTGCGAGCCGCCCTTATTCATCGCCGCCGTGTTCGCCACGCCTTTCGACGCCAGCCACTCGCAGGTCTCGTAGATCCCCACCACCTGCGGAGCGAACTTCTTCGCCAGCGGTACCGCGTCGTGGATGTGGTCAAAGTGCCCGTGCGTGATCAGGATCGCATCCACGCGGTCGAACGTGTGTCCTTTGGGATAAGCGGGGTTGCCGTCAAGCCAGGGGTCCATCACCAGAACCTCGCCCGACGCGAGGCGGAATTGAAACGTGCCGTGTCCAAGCCAGGTGATCTCGATCATGTGTCCCTCTGCCTGATCTTCTCACAGCAACCATCCACCATCCACCATTGACTATCGACCACCCAATTGAATCCCGTCCCCATATTTCGCCAGCCCCGGAATCGTCACCGGCAGCCGCCCCTGAATCGAGATCTCGCCGAACAGCGCCTTCACCGCGGCTATCTCCGAGGGCGCCACCGTGCTGTAGGTTGTCAGATACCCGCCCGCGATGGGAAAATTGCGCAGCAGGTACGGGCTGCCCAGCGCCACCAGGATCACCGGCTTGCCGTTCGCGAGAACGCGGTTCAGGAGCGCGGGATATCCGCCCGCCAGCGCCACGCTGCCGCGATAAGCCGCGACCGAGACGAACGCTGCCACCACGGTCACCGCCGATGTCTGGGTGCTCGCGGCCGCCTGCTCCAGATCGGACTCGGCGGCCGTAGGATCGAGCATCGTGATCGATGCGTTCGGCATGCGCTTGCGAACCTCGGCAGCCAGTACCTTGCCCTGCTGCGAGCCGCGGCTCTCGGTCAGCACCAGAAAGGACACGGACGCGGCCGGGTTGAGCGGGACGACGCCCCCTTCGTTTCGCACCAGCGTCACGGCGCGGTCGGCGATTTCCTGCGCGCGCGCGTTGTCTTCCGGCGAATCCACTACGTCGCCGATGCCTTCCAGATCGACGAACCGCTTGCGGTCGAGTCCGGTGCGCTCTTTCGCGGCGAGAATTCTCACCACGCTTTCCCGAATGCGCGTGCGCGTGATGCGGCCGTTTTCCACCGCTGCAACCACGGCGCGGATGGCAACATCGGGGTCGGCGGGCATAAGCAAAGTGTCGGCGCCGGCCTCCAGCGCGCGCAC
>DATNLV010000528.1:0-3254 GCA_035602665.1 Bryobacteraceae bacterium
GGGCAAAACCGGGTGGTGTCGGTTCCGTTATAGCAGAGCAAATTGCGCGAGGCCGGGTTGTGTTCGTCGTCCACCATATGGCGCCCGACGGCCAGGCAGTTCACGACCACGCCATCCACCAGGTGATCGGTGAGCCGCAGCAGGCGCCGGGTGGAAGGCCGCATGAGGGTGCGATACGCGCGCTGGCTGGAGAGCACGAACGGGGTTTGGAAGCAGCGCGCGACCAGCGGGCCGAACAGGTTCATGGGGGTATCGAAGGTGTGCACGATCTGGATCCCATGGCGGCGGAGATAGCGACCCAACAGAAGCGCGCTACGGAGGGCGGAGAGGCCGCGCAGGGAACGCGCCGGGATCTCGAAGACGGGAATTCCAGCCTCGCGCAATTCCGCGGCGCGAAAGCCGAGGGCGCGGAAGGCTACGACGTGGGGCTCGAAGAGGCGCCTGTCGAGGGCCAGGGCGGTGACGGCGGTCTGGCGTTCGGTGCCGCCGATTCCCAACTCGCGAACCAGGAGCAGCACGCGAACACGCTCTGGAACGGGGTTCACCCGCCGGCCTTTTCCGCCGTGACGAAGTAGTCGCGCGCGGCGGGCGTGATGTCGACATGGACTTCCGGGAACGCGGCAAACAACCGCTGGATATCGTGGCGACGGTAGAGGAACAGGTCGCAGCGATTGCGATAGCGCATCCGGCGCTGCCACGCCAGGATTCCGCCGGCGGCGGGGAAGGAGAAAAACGCGCGGTGACGGGTGAGCGAGAGGACTTTGCGGATGACGGCCATGGGGTCGGACATGTAGTCCATAAAGCCCATGACGATTACGTAGTCGAATGGCTCGGAGGGCGTGTATTGCAGGAAGTCGGCGTTTCGAAACTCGCAGCGGCCTTCGACGCCGCCCTGGCGTGCGTGGTCGGCGGCGAGCCGGAGCATACCATCGGCGAAATCCAGGCCCACCGTCCGCGCCGCTCCCGCGCGCGCCAGGGAGATGGAGTAGTGGCCCGGTCCGCAGCCGATATCGAGAACGGTTTTGCCTTCAATTGGCCGGCAGCCTTCCATGGTCTTGATGAACCGGAGCTTCATGCTGCGGCGAAACAGCCGGTTCAGGATGCCGTTCAACGGTCCGGCGCCGGTGCCGTAGATGGCGTCGAAGTGGCCGGCGTACTCGTCAAAGAAACCCTGTGTGCGATCACCGGCCATCGGCGGCCTCCGCCATGAAATCCCGAAAAGTCGTCACGGGGAATTCGGCCAGGATCCGTCTCAACTTCCTCTCCGTAGTGCGCAGGTTGACATAGGACTTGAAGCGGCGCGTCAACGGCATCGGAATGCGGGGATGGCTGGGATCGATTTCCCTGGGATGAATATAAAATACCACGGGACGGCCTTCGTCCAGCACCTGCCGGACGGCGCGGCGAATTAACCAGGATGGGAACAGCCGGAGATAGCCGCCGCCGAAGAAGCAGAGGGGCTTTCCGAGCAGGGTGGAAACGGTGATGGGGAACTCCATGAGAGGGCCGGCGGGAGTGCCGATGCGATGGGGATCACGGCGGGCCTGGGACATGCCGCCATGGCCCCGGGCGCCGGGGAAAACGGACGAATCGTAGGCGTAGCCGGCCTCGACCAGGGCTTCGAAGAACCACTGAGTGCTCTCGGTAACCGAAAAGCCGGCCGAGCGGTAGCCCAGGACCGGGGAGCCGGCGAGATCCTCGAGCAGCCGGCGCGCGCGGGAGGCGTCCTCGAAGAACTCCTGGCGGCTGGACTGGTAGACCAGGCGGTGCGCGTAGCCGTGGGAAGCGATCTCATGCCCGCGGGCCGCGGCCTCCCGGACCAGGTGGGGATAGCGCTCGGCGACCCAACCCAGGAAAAAGCAGGTGACCCGGGCGTGATGCTGGTCGAAGAGATCCAGGAGGCGCCGGAAGTCCGGTTCGACGATGGAGGGCAATTCGTGCCAGGAGGAGAAGGCGGGGGCGGCGGCGACATCGAGGACATGAAACCAGTCCTCGACGTCGACCGAGAAGATGCTTTTGGGCAACTGCGGCGCTGGGGGGAGGACCGGCTTAGGGCTGGCGCCAGGCGCCAGACCTACGGGCTCCGGAGCAGGGTAATTCATCACTAAGACACGCATTATACCTGCTTTTAGGGCTAAGAAATCGGCAGAGTCAGGCGCCGGAGTGCCTCCAGGTACTTGAAACTCAACACGATGCTGAAGTGTTGCGCGGCGTAGTCCGCGCGATGCGTCCGACGTCCGACCTTGAACGCCCAGGGAAACTCTGCTACCGTACTCTCTGATGGCGGTGAACATGGCGCAGTCCCTTCTGCCCGAGGACAAGCCCGCGCGCGATCCGGCCTGGAAGGACCCGCCTTCAGAATCGGACGAAACCAGGCTGAATGCGGGGTACTGCGAGAGCCTGCTCGGCGATGTGTTTCGGGATTTCTTCGACGACGATAGCCTAGTGTTGCGCCCGGACATGACCGCCCGCGAGGTCGATGGTTGGGACAGTCTGGCGCACATACGACTGCTGCTGACCATCGAACGGAAGTTCCATATCACTTTCTCCGCTTCCGAGGTGGGTGGTCTGCGGACCGTCGAAGAACTGGCTTTGCTGGTCTCTCGCAAGAGAGATGTCCTATGAAGCCGAGTCGGGAGATTCGATCACCGGTCGCATGAGTAGAGACCTGTACCGCCAACTCTCTTGGCTGCCGCCGTGCCCTGCCGATTTCAACCGCCGCTGCCGAGCCGCTCTCGAGTCCTCCGACGGTCTGGGGTTGAGAATACGGGAGTTGGCGAGCTTCGGGCTGGACGACAATCAGCTGATTCGGCTTGCCAGGACAATCGGGCGCGCACGGGGGCAAGGGTCTTTTTTGGCGCCGTTGGCCTCGTTTCGGCTGGGGCTGGCCAGCAACGGAACATCCGAATTGGTCCGCGATGCCCTGGTGGCGACCGCGGCACGGCACGGATTGAGCCTGGAGTGCGTCACGGCGGGATACGATCAGGCCCTCCAGGATAGCCTGTCGTCCGATTCGCCGCTAAACCGCGCCGAACCCGAGGCTGTTCTGATCGCCCTGGATTGGCGCGGCCTGGCGCTGAGCCCGAGCCCGGGCGATGAGAGCTCTGCCAAGACAGCCATCGACGCCGCTCTGGATTCTATCGACGCCATCCGCGATGCCGTCCGGCGCAACAACGGTGCGGTGTGCATTGTACAGAACCTTGCACCGCCGCCGGAGGCTGTATTCGGCTCGCTGGATCGGCGGGTTGAGGGCT
>DATNLV010000256.1:0-2697 GCA_035602665.1 Bryobacteraceae bacterium
AACACGCTGGTCGGGAAGCCGCCGAGCGGAATCAGGCCGCCCACTTCCGGCGGGAGATACCGCGCCCGCGTATGGCCCAGCGTCATGTACGCCTGGAACCCGTGAATGTTGATCGTGCTCAGCCGCGCCGTCACTCCGTCCAGCTTCGATTCCTTCCACGAGATGGGGAAAGTGATCGGCGTGTTGAACAGCACGCTGAAGTCATACGCGTTCTGTGTGTATTTCCAGAAGTAGTCGGCATCCACCACCAGCCAGCGGCTCAACTGCTGCTGCAGCCCCGTATTGAACTGGTTCCTCGTGCCCGGTTTGATGGGCGTCGAAACGGATCCGAAGACGTTCTCGGCCAGGCCGCCGCCGCCCGTGCCGCTCGAAAGGATGAGGTTCTCGTTGAACGGCGTCTCGAACGTCCTCGCGTAAGCGACCCGCAGTACCGTGTTGCTCTTGGGAACCAGGTACGAGACCCCCACGCGCGGCTGAATGCCATTGGCCGTGACCAGCCCGTCATACTGATCGTCCCGCAGCCCGGCATCGATGGTGAAGTGCCCCAGCTTGATGCTGTCCGTCGCGAAGAACCCGTACTGTGCGATGGTGTGGCTCCCGTGGAAGTTGAACGGCGAGCCACCGCGGGTCAGGTCGTAGGGCACGATGCCCGGCTGCAGGTTCGGGTTGGCGACGTAGGCCGGGTTGACGTTGGCGCACGCGGCCGGATCGGTCACCCCAGGCAGCGCCAGCCCGTTCCCGCTCGCGTCCAGGCAGACCGGATTGTAGTTGGGATCGGTGATCCCGAACTGGAAGCTCTCCGAGAGCGGCGTGCGCTGGATCTGCGTCCCCACCTTGATATCGTGCCGCCCGTGCGAATAGGCCAGGTCCGCGTTCACGCCGTAGTTCGTCAGGAAGCGGAGTTGCGATGCCGTGATCGGCGTATCGGCGAACGGATTCTGGCTGGCGTAATAGTCCACCTGATCGCGTCGAACATACGGATTCACCGTCAGCAGCATGTGCGAGTTGAAGACGCGCTGGTAGCCGGGCGCGATGTTCCACGTCAGCACGCGCTGCTTCTGGTCTTGCGACAACTGGTCGAAACTGTTCGGCACCTGGAACCAGTTGCGCGCGGCCAACAGATCCAGGTGCAGCGAGTCCTTGCCGTCCGGCTGCCAGTCGAGGCGGTCGAAGATGCTCTCGTTGTTGCCCACGTCGTGTATGGGAAGGAACTCGGGCGTATCCAGAAAGCGGCCCGACCTGATCCCGTTCACCACGATGAAGTTCCCCCAGTTGGTCCCGCCGACGCCGAAAGAGGCGCTGCCGTTCCAGGTCCCGAAAGAGCCCCAGCCGGATTCCACGCTGCCGAACGCCTTCGTCGCACCCAGCCCCGATCTGGTAGTCGCGTTGACCACCAGGCTCGACTTATCCCCGTACTGCGCGTCCGGCGAGCCAGTGATCAACTCCATCGACTGAATCGCATTCGCCGGTATCTGGGTGGAAAAAACCTTGCTCTGTTGGTCGCCGATGTGCTGCCCGTCGATCACGAAGCTGGTCTGCGCGTGGTCGCCCAGCGGGTGGAAAAAGCCATTCGCGTCCGCCGCCACGCCACCCGTGCTATAGGTGACCGCCTGGCTCAGTTGCCCTCCGGGATCGAAGGTGGGCAGTTTCAGGAAGCTGCTCCGGTCCACGTCTTCGTGGGCCGAAGGATCGGTTTCCACCTGCGATCCAGACGCCTCCACCGTCACGGCCGTCGATGCCCCGGCCACGTCCAGCGAGATATCCACCGTCATCGGCAGGGAACTGTGCACATCCACTTGCTGGGCGGAGGCCGCGAATCCGCTGGCGCTGGCGTTGAGCCGATACGGATTCAGCGGAACATTGTTGAAGCGAAACGCGCCGTCCGCGCCCGTCGTGGCGGTCTGCTCGTAGCCCGTCACGGAATTCCGCAACATCACCTTGGCGTGGACGATCACGGCGCCGGAAGGGTCCTTCACGCTGCCGGCCACAGTGCCGCCGCTGATCGACTGACTGAATACGGGGGTGCCGGCCAGCAGCGCCAGCCCGACCAATAAGTACAAGTGCTTGAAATACATAACGCTATCTCCTTCAAGAACAATCTGAAGTGGCTGGGTGCACAAATCCGGCTAGGGATTGCGCAGGACGATTGGAGAAGAGTTATGCGGGAGGCGCGCGGGAAAAGTTGAGGACGATCGACTGATCGCCGGGGAGCGCCGGTTGCTCGCGCCACGACCGCCATTCTACGATCGCGGCCGGCGCGGCCTCGGGGGCGATGGCCGCTCCAATGGCGGGCAGATGCCCCACGTGGCAGATCGCGCAGCAGTCGTCGGTGCTTCCGTTTCCGTGATCGTGAGAGTGAACGGTGATCGCGGCAGCGGTCTGAAGTCCCGCAAAGCAAACCAGCAGAAGCAGGATCAGGGCGGGGCGCAGCCGGCGGACGGAAACGCGGCCTGGATCAGCCCTGAACAAAGAGATCCCCTCTCTGTCTTAGATGGACCTGCGCGGCGAAGGTTTCACAGAACCGCAAGCGTCAGCGCGCGGACGGTCAAACTCGCAAGTGGGCGCACGGAGGATCCCGACCCCGGCAAGGTGGGGATTCAGAAGATGCGCACGGCCCTCGCCCACTTGCGCGTATGACCGTCCGCGCGAGGGCGCTCGCGGTTCTGTGAAACCTTCGCCGCGCAGGTCCATCTAAGA
>DATNLV010000267.1:0-2040 GCA_035602665.1 Bryobacteraceae bacterium
TTGCGCGCCTTCCTGACGGCTGGCGACTTCAAGGGCTTCACGGACACCTTCGAGGATTTGCATGGGCTGGCGCAGTTGCCCGGGGTCGCCGTGCAGCGGCTTATGGCCGATGGTTATGGCTTTGGCGCGGAAGGCGACTGGAAGACCTGCGCGCTGGTGCGCGCGACCAAGGTGATGGGCGCGGGCCTGAAGGGCGGCGCCTCTTTCATGGAGGACTACACTTACCACATGGCCAACGACGGCAAGAAAGTTCTCGGCGCGCACATGCTGGAGATCTGTCCCTCCATCTCCGACGGCAAGCCGTCGCTCCAGGCCCATCCGCTGGGCATCGGCGGCAAAGCCGACCCCGCGCGCCTGGTCTTCAACACGCCCGCCGGTCCGGCGCTGAACGCGTCGCTGATCGACTTGGGCAACCGCTTCCGCCTGATCCTCAACGAGGTGGACGTGGTGAAGCCGGACCACCCCATGCCCAAGCTGCCGGTGGCCCAGGCGGTGTGGAAACCCAAGCCGGACTTCGAGACCGCGCTCGCCTGTTGGATTGACGCCGGTGGCGCGCACCACACGGCCTTCACTCAGGCCGCCACCACCGAGATGTTCCAGGACTTCGCCGAGATCGCCGGCCTCGAGTGCGTAACGATCGGGAAGGGAACCTCCGAGCCGGAGTTCAAGAAGGAACTGCGCTGGAACGAGGTGTATTACTACCTGGCTCACGGGCCGCAGGGACAGTAGTTATTCCGCTCGCAGGGCGTTGACCGGATTCACGCCCGATGCCTTGTACGCCGGGACATAGCTGGCGGCGGCCGCTGCCGCCAGCAACCCGGCAGATACCGCGAGATAGGTGAGCGGATCGACGGGGCTGATCTCAAACAGCAGCGAGGCCATCACGCGCGTCAGCGCGGCGGCGGCCGCGAGACCGAATCCTACTCCCACCAGTGCCACCACCAGCCCTTGGCGGACCACCATGGCCCTGAGTGCGGTCCGATCCGCGCCCAGCGCGATGCGGATGCCGATCTCCCTGGTCCGTTGCGAGACCGAGTAAGAGATGACGCCGTAAATCCCCACGATGCCGAGCAGCAGCGCCATGCCGCCCGCGATGCTGAGCATCACCAGAGTGAACGAACTGCGCGCCATCGAACCGCGGTAGAACTCTTCCATGGTCCGGACGCGATCGAGCGGGAGGTCGCGATCGGCCGACCACACCGCCTGCCGGACCTCTTTGAGGAAGCTCTCGGATCCGGCCCTGGGGCTACGAATCGCGAAAACCACCTGGCGGGTCAGGAACGGGCTATCGCCCCAAAACGTGCTCATCATGGCCGGCCAATACACGGTGGCCGGGGCCTTCTGATCCGCGCCGTCCTGGCGGACGTCCGCCGACACTCCAACAATCTCACGCCAGGGGTCCTTCGAACCCTCGCGGATTCGCTTGCCGAGCGCGGCCGCTGGGTCGTGCCACATCTCGCGTGCCATGTTCTCGGAGACGATGGCTACCTCGTGCTTGTCGTAAAGGTCGGTCCACGTGAAATCGCGGCCGGTCACCAGGGGCGTCCCCATCGTTCGGAGGAAGCCGGGCGCCAGGAACTTGAAGCGGCGCAGCGGCGGAACCTCTCCCTCGCGGTAGCTCCGGTCTTCGGCGAAGAGCACATCCGTGCTGTTGTTTCCATCGGTGGGAACCGAGTTGGCGAACGCCGTTGCCGAGACTCCGGGAATGGAGGAAAGCCGCCGCTCGATCTCCTGGAACATTCGCATCACGCGCTCCGGTTCTTTGACCCGGGCCTCGGGGATGAAGAGGGTCATGGTCTGCAACTCGCCGGGATCCGTGAAGCCGGGCGGGACGTGGCGCAGGGCCTGGAACGTACGGATCATGAGGCCAGAGCTGATCAGCAGCACCGCGGCCAGCGCCACCTGCACCACCACCAGCGCATTGCGTGCACGGTGCGCTTCGCGGCCCTGGCTCGACGTTCGCCCTCCGGCGCGGAGCGCCGCGACTACGTTCGGCGTGGCGTGCTTGATTACCGGCACCAGGCCGAACAGCAATCCGGC
>DATNLV010000532.1:0-5269 GCA_035602665.1 Bryobacteraceae bacterium
CGACCTCCGACGTGACAGGCCGGCGTTCTAACCAAACTGAACTACGTCCCCGCTTCGTGTCGGCAGACTTCATCCTAGCACGTCCGATTCGATCATTCCAAGCCTTCGAAGATCGAACTTTCGCGGCCTTCGCCCCGCGCCGCCACCCGCGACATCGCCAGGCGCAGGAATGCCTGCCCCCCGAACACCCGCTCGTACATGCCGTGAACCTCCAGCATCCGCTCCGCCCGCCACTGCGTTTTATGGCATTGGATCGCGGCCAGCGCGGGCCCGAGGTACTGGCGGCAATCGATTTCGGTGGTGACGAATTCGTCGCTCACCGTGAGAAACAGCCGCCCTCTTTTCAGCGGGTCCGCATCGGCCGCGAATCGCGACTCCGGGAACACGATGAAGTACAGCTTGCGCGGCTTGTGCCCCAGGCGCGACTGCTGCCCGAACACCACCGACGCGATATTCGACGCCATGCGATGGTCCGGATGGCCCGTGATGCCGTCCGGTCCCCAGGTCAGCAGAACGTCCGCTTTGGTTTCCTCGATGATCTCGCGCAGCCGCGCCGCCACGTCCTCGGCCGCCGCGTTGGAGGAAATGCCCTGGTCCTGGAAGCCCAGCAGATAAGGAGCGTGGATCCCCAGTGCCCGCGCCGCCGAGCGCAACTCATCCTCGCGCACGGCGCCCAGGCGATCTCCGGCCGGCATGTTGAAGTGCGGGCGAAATCCCTTCTGGCCCGATGTGATGCTGACCAGGTACACGTCGTGCCCCTCGGCCGCCGAACGGGCCAGCAGCGGGCCGGCGCTGGTTTCATCGTCCGGATGCGCGAATATCGCGAGAACGGAGTGTTTTCCCATGGCTACTTCCACGGTACACGTTCGTTGAAGCCGTATGGCCGCCTGGTGCATCCTAGAGATATCTATGTGGTCCTCTGGGATTCCCGCAAGCGAGATTACGCCCAAGTCCGTCTACTGGAACCGCCGGCGGTTCCTCGGCGCTTTCACCGGATTGGCTGCCGCGCGCGGCGCGTTCGCGGCCAAGCTGGCGGCTGTCAAGAGCCCGTACAGCACCACCGAGAAGGAGACGCCCATCAACGACGTCACGCACTACAACAACTTTTACGAGTTCGGCACCGACAAGACGCAGCCGGCCGATCTCGCGAAGAACTTCAGGACCGTCCCCTGGTCCATATCGGTGGAAGGCGAGGTCGGCAAGAAGCAGGTTTATAGTCTGGACGACATCCTCAAGCTCGCTCCCCTCGAAGAACGCATCTATCGCCATCGCTGCGTCGAAGGCTGGTCGATCGTGGTTCCCTGGATCGGATTCCCGCTGAACGTTGTCCTCCGCCGTGCCGAGCCGACGCCCAAGGCTCGCTTCGTCGCCTTCGAGAGTTACTACGACCCGCGCCAGATGCCGCAGGGGAAATACGCCGGCATCCAGCTGCCGTACGTCGAGGGTTTGCGCATCGACGAGGCCCTGCACCCGCTCGCGATTCTGGCGGTGGGGATGTACGGCGAGACGCTGCCCAACCAGGACGGCGCGCCGATCCGCCTGGTGGTCCCCTGGAAGTACGGCTTCAAGAGCATCAAGTCGATCGTGAAGATTCGCCTGGTGGAGAAGCAGCCGCCCACCACCTGGAACATCGCGAACGCCCACGAATACGGCTTCTATTCGAACGTGAACCCCGACGTCGACCACCCGCGCTGGAGCCAGGCCAGCGAGCGCCGCCTGGGCGAATTCCTCAAGCGCAAAACGCTCGTGTTCAACGGCTACGGGAAGGATGTCGCTCAGCTCTACGCGGGCATGGACCTGAGGAAGTTCTACTGACGCCATGCGCGCCGCCAAAGCCGTCCTCTTCGCCTTGTGCCTGGCGCCGTTCGCGCTGCTCCTCTGGCGCGGCACCCACGACGGACTGGGCGCCAACCCCATCGAGTTCATCACCCACGCAACCGGCGACTGGACGCTGCGTTTTCTGGTCATCACGCTGGCGGTCACGCCCGTGCGGAAGGTCTTCAACCGGCCGCAACTGGTTCGCTTCCGGCGGATGCTGGGCCTGTTCGCGTTCTTCTACGGCTGCCTGCACTTCATGACCTACGTGTGGCTGGACAAGTTCTTCGACGTCTCGGCCATGCTCAAGGACGTAGCGAAGCGTCCGTTCATCACCGCCGGTTTCACCGCCTTCGTGCTGCTGATCCCGCTGGCTGTGACCTCGACCGCGGGCTGGATCCGGCGCCTGGGTGGGCGCCGGTGGCAGGCGCTGCACCGGCTGATCTACATCAGCGCGGCCGCCGCCGTGGTGCACTACTACTGGCTGGTGAAATCGGACATCCGCCTGCCGGTCTTCTACGGCTCGCTGGTGGCGCTGCTGCTGCTGTGGCGCGTGGTCAACCGGCGCAAGGCGCCGCCGCTCAGAGCGTCAGCCCTCCATCCACCGTCAGCGCCTGCCCCGTGACGTAGTTGTCCGGCTCCAGGAAAAAACGCACCGCGCGTGCGACATCGCCCGCGGCCCCGAAGCGCGTCACGAAGCCTTCACGCAGATAGCGCTCGTACTTGCCGGCCGCGATGCTCGCCTCCGCCATTCCGGCAGCGGTGACTCCGGGAGAAACCACGTTGACACGGATGTTCGCCCCGCGGCATTCCTTGGCCAGCACGCGCGCCGCGGCCACCAGCGCCGCCTTCGCGCCGGCGTATGCCGTCGAGCCCGGAAACACCGCGGCGGCTTGCATGCTCCCCAGCAGGACGATGGCGCCCGCCGTTCCTCGCGCCTGCATGCGAGCCGCGGCCTCCCGCGCCAGCAGAATCGGTCCGGCGTAATTCACCTCGTAAGAGCGCCGCATCTGCTCTTCGAGCTGCTTGGGATCCGTGACGCGCGCCGGGTCTCCGCTGAACACCACCAGGCCGTAGAGCCCCGGCGCCGCATCGAACAACCGTCCGCGGTCTCCGGCGACGCCGAGATCCGCCTGGATCACCCGCGCGACCGCCGCCAGCTTCGCGGCCCGCGCCGCGTTGGCGCGGTAGCTCACGACCAGTTCGGCTCCCTCCGCGGCCAGCAGTTCCGCGCTGGCAGCGCCCAGTCCCCCGGACCCGCCCGCCAGCACGATCTGCTTCCCGCCGAGCACGTCAGGCACGCGCGGGTTCCTCGGCCGCCAGGTAGCCCAGCGCCGCCACCGAGAGGAACATGGTGAGCACCTCGCTATCCCCCAGGTTCAGCTCGAAGAAACCCGAAATCATGATGGCGATGACCGTGGCGATCGCTCCGTGCAGCAGAAAGCGGCGATCGTCGCGGCCCGGGCCGAGCCGCCGCAGCGCGCGCCCGTAATCCCTCAGCATCATCAGTAGCGCCGCAACCAGCGCCAGAGCGGTTGGAATGCCGCGCTCGGCCGCGTAGTGCAGGTAGATGCTGTGCAGGTGCCCGTACCAGCCCGAAGGCAGGGGCTGGGGGACGTCCGGAGGCAGCCAGTCCATGAAGTGCTTGTGCACCAGTTCGGGACCCAGGCCCAGCAGCGGGTGTGCCTTGATCATCCGCAATCCGGTGCGCCAGACGATGATGCGGAACTCGTTCGAGTCCATCTGCCCCTGCGGCTCGAAGGCGGATTCGAAGCGCGTCCGCACCGATCCGGGATTGATCCACAGCACCAGCAGGACCGCCACCGGCACCGCGGCCAGCAGCCGGCGTTTCCAGAACCACACCAGGTAGAGACAGGCGCAGCCCGTAGCCAGCCAGATGCCGCGCGTGTAGTCGAGCATGATCGCTCCCACCAGCAAGGCGGCCGCCGCCAGTCCCAGCCACAGCGTCCAACGCCGCGCGCGCGGCGAGAACATCAGGAAGGCGCCCAGCATCACCAGGACGATCATCTCCTCGCCGCCGAAGGTCTGCCAGTGGCTCATGAAGCCGGTGATGCGCTCGCCGACATAGTAGTCGTATAGCGTCTGACCCGCGGCGTGTGCCTCATGCACCTTGCGCAGAAACTGGATCAGGCCCAGCACCGCGCCCGCCGACGCCACGCCCGCCCACGCCAGCACCAGCGCGCGCGCCTGGCTCACTTTCCGGACCGTGGTGTACACCACCGCCAGCATCAGGTAGACGTAGATCTTCTTGACCTGCGGCCAGCCTGCGGCGGGATCGCCAGAGAACGCCATCGAGATCAGCGTTCCCGCCAGAAAGAGCGCCAGCGGCACCCAGACCGGTGGCAGCCGCCATCGCGTGCGAGTGGCGAGTAGCGCCGCGATCGCCGCGCCCAGCAGGATCTGCGAGGGCGCGATCCCGATCAAGATCGCGATGGTCGAGCCTGCAGCGAAAATCAGCGGGGACTGTTCCAGCAGGCGGCGGAATCGGGAATCGGCGGCAGGCATCGGGACGATCCACCATGATAGCGGCTGCTACAATCTCTGTGGAAGCTAGTCTTGGCCGGTGCCGGGCCCGGACTTCAAATCCGGCGTGCGGCGCTTCACCGCGTCGCAGGTGGGTTCGACCCCCACTAGCTTCCGCCATGCGTATCCGACGGAGAGGTAACTGGCTAGTGAGGATTACCGCCCTTCCTTTGATACCGGCAGCTCTATCGGCCGTTCTTTCTCTTTCGGCCCAAGACGCCGAAATGAGTTCGCCTGAAATCGTTATTCTTGGTGCCAGGTCTGTCGTGTCCGTCGACGTGCATGTGAACACGGCGAAGGAACAACTCGCGATACCGTACTGCAATAGGTTGGAAGCCGACAAAGACCAGATCTGCTTTTCCCACAGCCGTCTTGAGGTTCGAGAGAAAGCGGGATGGAGTTCCGTCAGGTTGAGGCACAAGGAGATCGTGTTGGGCGACCTCCAGCCGAGGGTTAGACTGGTCGCGCCAAGAGTGGCCACGATTTTGTCTATTACTTCAGTCCCGAGGTTTTTCTCGTCGACAGCGGCCAGCACCTACGCATCGTGCTCGATGCATGGACCGACGAGCAATCGACGAAGAACGAAGTGCCAAGCACCAGGATCACGAGTCCCGTATTCACGTGCCCATAGAGCCTGATCTCAAAACCACTCCCATGCCTGACCAACCTCAACAAAAACGCTTCCCATGTCCCGGCTGCTCCGCCGAGATGCAGTTCGATCCCGCCTCCGGCCAGCTCAAATGCCCCTTCTGCGGCCAGACCGCCCCCGCCCCGTCGGCCAACACCCCCATTCCACCGCACCCTCTCGACGCCGCCCTCGCCGCGGCGCCCCAGGCGACGCTCAGCACACAGGCGCTCCAGGTGACCTGCCAGGGATGCGGCAGCGCGGTGGTCTTCGAGCCGCCCGAGA
>DATNLV010000279.1:0-8053 GCA_035602665.1 Bryobacteraceae bacterium
CGCGTCAAGGACTCCAGCGACGCCCACTCGCAGTTGTGCCCGGGCAGGTCGTCCATCGTGATCGCCACCTCCCGCCCCGCCTGCAACAGCGAGGCCGAGAGCGTCAGTCCCGCGCAGATAAGAACGAACCGGATCATCCGCCTGCCATTGTAGCGTTACCGTTCCGCCTGGAGCGGCTCGTAGTCCCGCCCGTTGTCCGGCGGGTTGGGAGAGTCGCTGCCCACGAACTGCCCGGTATTCCGGTCGCGGTAGTAATAATCCCGCGTCGGCAATTCGTGCTGCTCGCCGTTTGCATCGGTGTAGAGCGTGGTCCCGCGAATACCTTGCCGAGTAGACCGTTCGACCGTCTCGGTTCCATCGTCGGGAGCCGAGTAGGAAGAGGAAGAGTGGGAAGACGCCTCCAGTCCCTGGCATCCCTGCAGGCCCGCGTTGGCCTCACACACCGTGATGCGCGGGTTCCCAGTCTGCAGCCGTGTGATGTACGTCTGCAGTAACGCGAGTTGCACTGTGATTTGTGGCAGGTTCTGTTGGCAGGCTGGCCCAGGGCCCGGCATCGCCCCGTTCATGGCGCCCGCCGCCATCTGCGCCTGGTATGCCTGTAGTTCCTGCACGCATTGGTTCGCCTGCGCCGACACCTGGTTATACTGCGCCTGGTAGCGGGCCAGCAGGTCGCTCGCGTCCGGCTCGGGGCGTGGCGCGGGCCCAGGGTCGGGACTCGGCGCCGGGTCGTACCTGACGTGATCGGAATCGTGGTGGTTACTCACCCGATAAATCACCCCAAGCGCCAGCACGACGATCAGAATCTTGGGGAACAGAGGCATCGTCTTCCAACTCGCCATAGTAAGTCCCTCCCGTTTGGCCAGTAACTACGTCCGCCAGGTCCGCCCCCTCACAACGCCGGTACCGAGCCGCGACCGCAAGGGAGCGGACCCAGGACCTCACTCCGTCTTAGTCCGCCAGCGTCCAGCTCGTAATCGCCGCGGTACTCGCGTCGGAGTAAGTGATGCTTCCCGAGCCCGACTGATCGACAGTCCCGGTGGCCAGGGTCTTGCCCGTGCTCACCTGCTTGATGGTGATGCTCGAATTGCGGCTCGTATTGTCGATCACCGAGATCTGGATGGTCTGGTCGTGCGCCGCATCGGTCAGTGTCCAGGATGTCGGCGTCGGCGGGAAGAGCGCGAATGCGGCGGCGCCCCCGCTGGTGGTGGTCGAGCCAAAGGCCGTGCCACCCGGCATGACGAACGAGGACGGCGACGGGTTGGTCAGTTTGGCCGACCCGATCGGACCGGTGAACGAGGAGCCCCCGCCGCTAAAGCTCACGCTGGTGGCCTCGCCCTGCGCGTTGTGCGCGATATTCAGGTTGATTTGCGTAATGCCGCCAATGGCCAGGTTCAGCGCCGGGAAATCCTGCGCTACCGCCCCCTGGCAAGGAACATTCGTCGCACCGAAAAGACTGGCGAGCGTGCAGGACAACCCCAACTGTACCGGGGTCCTCGCGCCGCTGGCTGGTGTGAATGTGCCGAGACCATTCACCGACAGCCCCTGGATCGCGCCGCTGCTAAGCGTTTCCGCGATCGTCTCGTTGAGGTTCATGGTTCCGATCGTCGTCCCGTTCAGACCGTAATAGGTGGCGGTCTCCACGATGATGCCGCTACCGTCCCCCGTCTGCGTGAGTCCCGTAATGTCGGCCGCGATGTAAGGCTGTTTGCAGTTGGCGTCGTAATACACGGTCACCGGATACACCGGATGCCCCTCCGTACTGGCCGTCGGGGTCGCGCCCGTTTGCACGCTGCCGCCTCCACTGAGTGCATTGCACGGCGCGGATTGAGTGCCGGCGTCGAAAAACACGTACATCTGACTCTGCAGCACGTTCGATGCAAGCGCAATCGATAGTCCCGTCTGCGCCAGCGCGTGTTCCGCCACCAGGTTCGTGGGCGGCGCTGTTGTGGCACACGTAACCGCTACGTTCGTGACGTTCGCCGTCACCACCGCCGGCCCGCCGTTCGCCACCTGGCAACTCTCCCCGGCCGGCTCGGTCCCCACCGTCACCGCGTAAGTCGCGCCGCTGTCGACCGGTGTCGCAAAGGTAAAAGGACCATTCGCCGACACCGTCAATGCGTCCGTGCCGTTGTCCTTCAGGACCACCGATGCCCCGCCGCTCAAACCCGATACCCTGCCGCCGATGGTGTGCGTCACCGCCACGCAAGTAACCACTACGTTCGTGACATCCGCCGAGACCACCCCGGAGCCGCCGCCAGCCACCTGGCAGACTTCCCCGGCCGGCTGCGTCCCCACCGTCACCGAGTAGCCCGCCCCGCTCGCCAGCGCGGTCGGGAACGTGAACGATCCGTTCGCGGACACCGTCAACGCATCCGTGCCGTTGTCCAGCAAGCCCACCGAAGCCCCGCCGTTCAATCCCGAAACCATCCCCGTGATGGTGTAAGTGTCACGTCCCCCGCTGCCCGCGAAGTACCCGTTGATGTCCAGCACCACGTGCGTCGGGTTGGTCACAAACACGTCGATCCCGCCCCCTGCGCCCGCCGGCACGATCGCCGCGTTCGCCACCACCGAGCCGTCAAACGAATTCAGGGTGGAAACGTACGGCTTCGCCGAGCCCGTCGGCCAGGTCGTCAGATACGCCAGCGCCCCGTCCGGCACCACCGTCACATTCAGCGAATACGCCTCGGCCGTCGCTGGAATCCCGCACACGCTCGCCGGGATCGGAAACGTTCGCGAGGTCGATGCCCCCATCTCCGGCCCTCCAAACGGGCTGTTCGCATTCCGCGTATCGGCAATCCGGCACGGCGTCACAGGATGGAAAGTCAGCGCTCCCGGGAAACCCGGCTGCCCAAAGTAGCCGTTGATATCCAGAATCGTGTTGGTCTGGTTGCTCACATATACCGAGACCGATTCGTTCGTGCCCGCCGGAACCAGCGCCGCGTTCGCCACGATCTTGCCCTTCCAGGAGTTCAGCGTCGAAGCGTTGGGCCGTGCCTGGCCCGTGGGCCACATGGTCAGAAAGCCCAGATATCCGGGCGGCACCACCGTGGCGTTGAGCGAGTAGCCGCGCGCCGTCGCCGGGATCGCGCAGGTGCTCATCGGAACCGGAAAATCGCGCTCCAGGCCGGCCGTCATCGAGGGCCCGCCGAACTGCCCGGTGGCGCCGCGCGTATCCACCACCCGGCAGGGCGTGGCGGGATAGAACGAGAAAGCGTTGCTGTCGGTCGACGCGGCGAAGTAGCCGTTAATATCCAGAATCACATCCGTCGTGTTGGTCACGAAGACGCTCACCGCTCCGCCCACGCCCGCCGGAACGATGGCCGCATTCGCCACCACGTCCCCGCCCCACGAGTTCAAGGTCGAAACGTAAGGCTGGCTCTGCCCCGTGGGCCACAGCGTCAGGTAAGTCAGCCGGGCCGGCGGCACCACCGTTACATTCAAGGAGTAGGCCTGCGCCGTGGCCGGGATGCCGCACGCGCTCTGGGGAACCACAAACGAGCGCATCCCTGCCGTCATGGTCGGACCGCCAAAGGGACCAACCGCGCCCCGCGTGTCCGCCACGCGGCACGGGGTCACCGGGATGAACTGCAACTGCGCCCAGACCGGGCTCCCCACAACCATCGTAATCATCAGAGCTTTCAAAAACTTGAGGATCATGGCGAATCTCCGTTTCATCGACCTTACCATAGCCAGCGCAAAACCCATCCGAAATGCCTCAAAGAGGTCCGCCCTGCCTCCTGGCTCCTCCTCCCATTTCCAGGCCTAGAACTGTTAAACTGTTGACCTAACCGGCCCGCAACGGAGCGCCGCTTGGATTCCTCATCAGGCGAGATCACGCTGCTTCTGCACAAGTGGAAGCAAGGCGAGCCCGACGCCCTCGATCGGTTGATGCCGCTGGTCTATCCCCACCTTCGCCAGGTCGCCGCCGCCTACATCCGCAGAGAGAGAGATCCCGGCGTCCTCCAGGCCACCGCCCTGGTGAACGAGGTCTACCTGCGCCTGATCGGCCAGGAGAAGGCGGACTGGGCGGATCGCGCGCACTTCTACACTTTCTCGGCCAAGATCATGCGCATGATTCTGACCGACCACGCCCGCAGCGACGACGCGCAGAAACGAGGCGGCGGCGCCGAGCACGTTCCCCTCAACGACCAGATCCCCTGGATCCGCATCGGCAGCGAGTCCATGATCGACCTCAACCGCGCCCTGGATGAACTCGAGGCCATCGATCCCCACAAGGTCCAACTCGTCGAGCTCAGGTTCTTCCTCGGATGCACCGCCGAAGAGACCGCCGAGATCATGCAAATCTCGAAGGCCACCGTCGACCGCGAAGTGAAATTCGTAAAGAGCTGGCTCTACCACCGCATCGGTCACTTGTCACCGGACAGGAATGCCTGATCCACCACCCCATCCCAAATCCGTTATCGACCCGCGACCGCCAGGGAGCGGTCAACTGAAATCCGTTATCGACCCGCGACCGCCAGGGAGCGGTCCAGCATGCCTGATTCATTCCCCCGCCACTCTACGCAGACCTGAGAGAAGGAATTGCGAGAAACAACCCTAGAACGCTGGCACCGCCTCGAAGCCATCTTCCACGAAGTGGCCGCGGCCCCCGAAGCGGAAAGGACCGCGCGCCTCGCGTCCCTCTGCGCCGGGGACAGCGACCTCTTCCAGGAGGCCATCGCCCTTCTCCACGCCGGCGACGAGGAGGAGCGCGTCACCGCCGCCTACGTCCCCGCCGATCCAGCGCAGCCTCCGGACCCGCACATCGGCCGGCGCGTAGGCCCCTATCGACTCGAGAGGCTCCTCGGCCGCGGCGGCATGGGCGCCGTCTACCTGGCTCGCCGCGCGGATGGCCAATTCGAGCAGCAGGTCGCCGTAAAACTGATCGGCCTGCCGATGGCCAGCGACCTGTTTCGCGAAAGATTCCGCCTGGAACGGCAGATTCTGGCCGGCCTCAGCCACCCCAATATCGCGCGCCTGCTCGATGGCGGCGTCAGTGAGGACGGCGAGCTCTACCTGGCGATGGAGTACGCCAACGGCCTCCCCATTCAGCGCTACTCGGAGCAGCACGGGCTTTCGATCCGCCAGCGCATCGAGCTCTTCAAGTCCGTCTGCGCCGCGGTTCGTTTTGCGCATCGGAACCTGGTCGTCCACCGCGACCTGAAACCCGACAACATTCTGGTCCTCGAAGACGGCACGCCGAAACTGCTCGACTTCGGCACCGCCAAGCTGCTCAGTCCGGCCGACGTGCTGGTGGACACCGAGTTCACACGCCAGGGCTATCATTCCTACACGCCGCAATACGCCAGCCCCGAACAGGTTTTGGGACAGGCCATCTCCACCGCATCCGACATCTACTCTCTCGGCGTGCTTCTCTACGTGCTCGCCGCCGGCGTGCCCCCGTACGAGCTAAAGGAATTCACCACCGCTGAGCTGGTCCGCGTCATCTGCGGGCAGCAGCCGCCCCGGCCCAGCCAGAAGGCGCCCCCCGGCACCCTCGACTCCGACATCGACGCCATTGTTTTGAAAGCCCTCCGCAAGGAGCCCGAGCAACGTTACGCCACCGTCGACCAGCTCATCGCCGATCTCGACGCCTATCTCGCCGGCCGTCCCGTGGCGGCGCACCAGGGCAACTTCCGCTATCGTATCGGCAAGTTCGCCCGCCGGAACAAGCTCGCCTTCGCCGGCACCGCGGTGCTCTCGATAGCCATACTGGCCGGAATAGGCGGCGTGCTCTGGCAGTCGCGCATCGCCAACGCCGAGCGTCGCAGGGCAGAGGCCCGCGCGGAAGACCTGCGAGCCATCAGCAACAGCCTGCTATCGGAAATCGACGAGGCCATTCAGAAGCTCCCCGGCTCCACCGCCGCCCAAAAGCTGCTCGTCAGCACCGTCTTGAAGCATCTGGACCGCACCGCCAAGGACGCCGCCGGCGACCCTCAGCTGCAACTCGACCTCGCGAATGCGTTCATCCGCCTGGCCAACGTGCAAGGCAATCCCTACGACCAGAACATCGGCGACACCGAAGGCGCCCTGACCAGTCTGGACAAGGCTCTGTCCATCGCTCGGACCGCCCTCCGGCAGCAGCCGCGAAATGCAGCCGCGGCGCACGCCGTGGGATGGGCCCAACAGTCGCGCAGCGAAGTGCTCTTCGGAATGGGCCGAACGCAGGAGGCAGTCGCCACCATGCGCCAGGCGGCGGCCACGTTCGACGAACTGGCGGCGCGGCCCGGCGCGAAAGTGGAGGCCCTGATGGACGCCGCCACCGCCTACGGAGGTCTGGGCGACGAACTGGGACAGAGTGGAACGGCGAGTCTGGCCGACCCGGTGGCCGCGCTGGCGGCGTTTCGCAGATCGCTCGAACTCGATGAGCGCATCGTGGGGCTTGAACCTGCCTACCTCCGCGCCAGGCGGGCCGTCGCCATGAGCCACGCCAAGATCGCCAACATAACCAGCGAAACCGATCCCGCCGCCGCGTTGCCGGACTACCGCAAGGCGATCGAAGGCCTGAACGCCCTCCCCGAGGAGTATAGGAACACCCTCAGCAACCAGCGCACCCTGGCTCTCGTGCTTCGCCGCACCGGCATGGCGTTCAAGGAGGCCGGAGAGTATCAGGAAGCATTGTCGTACATGGAACAGGTCAAGCCGATCTCCCAGCGTTTCCTCGCCGCCGACCCCAACGACACCCGCGCCGGAAACGATCTGTTGGCAGTCCTGGAGAATGAAGCGGAGTGTTTTGAAGAACGCGAGCAAGGGACAGACGCGGCCAGTGCCTTGAAGACCCTGTCGGAGACGCGGACTCTCCTCGAGCATCTTCTTCAAATTGAGCCCGACAACCTCCACTGGCGCTCGACGCTAGGCTTCGTTCTGATCCGGATGAGCCTGCAGCAACAGGCCCTCCATCAGGCCAATGGAGCGGTGGAACTGGCGGCGAAAGGCGTGGCCATCCTGAAGGCCGTGGGCAAGCTGCCAAACGCCCAGGGCTTCGACCTCGATCAGGTTGCGACGGGTCTCGCCATCGTCATGCCCGTCCAGTTCCGCGACCCCGGTCTGGCCGTCGAATGCGCCCAGCGCATGGTGGAGATGAGTCATCATCGCAAGCCGGCCTATCTGCTCACTCTCGCCAACGCCTATCGCGCCGCGGGCCGGCCCGACCAGGCTCGTGCCGCCGCGGCCGAAGGACTCGCCCTCCTCCCCGCCACCGCGCCCTCCCGCGTCCACAAGGAATTGCAGGCGCAACTCAAGTAGCGGTGGGGCAGGACTCCAGTCCTGCAGCGGGCGTCCACGCCCGCCTTCCTCAGCTCCCGACCCACCCGCGTCCCCAACCACTCCAATCGCATCTAAAATGAAGATGATGTTTGCCGCGCCATTCGGCCGCGGCCGAGAGGGCCCATGGGGATTCTGGTTGGCGTTGTCAAAGAGCAATATCCCGGAGAGCGGCGCGTCGCCGTTGTGCCGCAGAGCATTCCCGCGCTCGCCAAGTGCGGCGGCGAGCTGATGATTGAGCGCGGAGCCGGTGCCGAGGCCGGGTTCACCGACACCGAGTACGAGCAGAAGGGCGCCCGCCTCGCCACCCGCGCCGAAGTCTTCGCCGAAGCCGCCGTCCTACTCGCGGTCCGCACGGCCGGTGCCGATCCCGAAGGCTCCCAGGCCGCTCTGCCCCTGCTCCACGCCGGCCAGGCCCTCATCGGCATGGCCGAGCCGCTCGCCGCGCCGGAGCCCTATCGCGAGCTGGCGACCGCCTACGTCACCAGCTTCGCCCTCGAGTTGTTGCCCCGCATCACCCGCGCGCAGACCATGGACGTCCTGTCCTCCATGGCCACCATCGCCGGCTACAAGGCCACCCTGCTCGCCGCCGATGCCCTGCCCCGCATGTTCCCCATGCTGATGACCGCCGCGGGCACGGTCGCCGCCGCGCGCGTACTCGTCATCGGAGCGGGCGTCGCCGGCTTGCAAGCCATCGCCACCGCGCGCCGCCTGGGCGCCGTGGTCAGCGGTTACGACGTCCGGCCCGCCGTCAAGGAACAAGTCGAGAGCCTGGGCGCGCGCTTCGTCA
>DATNLV010000298.1:0-9402 GCA_035602665.1 Bryobacteraceae bacterium
GCATCGACGAGGGCGACCATGCACCCTCCGAAGCCCGCTCCTGCCTGCCGCGCGCCGATCACTCCGGGCGCGGCGACCATCGCGTCCATCATCGACGACATGGCCGGCGCGCAGATCTCGTAGAGGTCCCTGGCGCCCGCAAACGACGCCGCGCAGAATTGCGCCACGGCGGCCCGGTCACCCGCTTCGAGCGCGCCCGCCAGCGCTTCGGCCCTCGCGCTCTCGGCGACGATGAACTCGCATCGCTTCGCCACCTGCGCGGGAAGCTCGTGCCGCCGCGCGGCGAGAGCGTCGGGTGTCAGCTCCCGCAGAGCGCTCACGCCCAATAGCGCCGCGCCTTGCTCGCACTCCGACCGGCGCTGAAGATATTCGCCGCCGGTCAGCCTGCGCTGGCTCATGGTATTGCAGATCACCACTCGAATCCCGTCCGCAATCTGCACCGTGCGGGTCGAAAGGTCGCGGCAGTCGAGCAGTAGCGCGCATCCCTCGCGCCCCAGGCAGGACGAGTACTGATCCAGAATCCCGCACTTCATGCCCACGAACTCGTTCTCGGCCTTCTGGCACAGCAGCGCCTTCTGCTGCGGCGTCACGCTCCATCCGCCCAGCGCTTCGAACACGGTGGCCAGTGCACACTCGATCGCGGCCGAAGAACTCAACCCGCTTTCGAGCGGCACCGTACTCTGGATGACGGCGTCGCATCCGATGAGCGCGAAGCCCTCGTTCTGAAGGATCGCGGCGACGCCCCGCACATAGTTGCACCATCGGGAATCGGCGACCGATGCGATCGAATCCAGCCGGAACTCATCCGTCGCATCCAGGTTCATCGAGTGTATGCGCACGACGCCGTCGTCCCTGCGCCGCGCGGCGATCCAGGTGTCCCGGCTGATCGGCAGCGTCAGGACGAAGCCCAGGTTGTAGTCCGTGTGGCTGCCCATCAGGTCCACCCGCCCCGGCGCGCGCGCCCACAGTTCGGGCTCGCCTGCGAAGTTCGCGCGGAACCGCTCCGCCACGCTCTCTCTGCGCGCCACGTCACTTGAATGCATCGAGCATCGCCTCCACGTTCCGGGCCGGAATGTCGGACTGCATGCGGTGCGAGGCCCCGGCCACGAGCCCCGTCCTTTCGGGCGCCAGCGCGTGTACGCACGCCAAAGCGGCGGCGCGCACTTCGTCCACGGTACCGCCCGGCAGCACTCCCTGGGTCGAGACGCCGCCATAGAAACTGAGCTTCGCGCCGTATTCCTTGTGGAGCCAGGCGTGGTCGAGCACCTCCGGCTGCACCGGATTGAGCGCCGTCAGACCCATCTCAACCAGGTCCGGCAGGATCGCACGGATGTCGCCATCGGAATGCAGGATCACGGGCAGCCCCGCGTCGAGGAAGACCGCGAACAGCTTCGCCAGGCGCGGCTTCATGAGCCTTCGCCACAGCCGCGGCGAGAACAGCATGGCGCGCTGCGCGCCGTAGTCGTCTCCGAAGTATCCGCCGGCGACGCCGGCCGCGACAAACCTCCGCGCCAGAGCCGCCTGGATCTCCGTGATGCGGTCGAGCAGATCCTCGACCCACTCGGTGCGTTCCACCATGTCCATCAGCAGCGTGTCGAATCCGCGCAGCGACCAGGCGCGCTCGAAGAGACACATTCCGAGATTGGGCACGATGAAGTCGTCCGCACCGTTCCGGAGAATCGTCTGTTCGGCGGTGGCCAGGATCGCCTCATCGGCGGGATCGGGCCAGGGATAGCGATCCAGATCGAGCGAGTCTTTCAGTGGCGAGAAGGCGTGCCAGTAGCCCTCGGTGCGCGTGTCCCATCCGGCGCCCCACCAGTCGAATTCAATCGAACCATCCTCGTTGGTAGGGCGGCGGTAGTCGATGTCCACGCGCAGCAGGTGATTGCCAAGGCGCTCCGGAAGCTCCGACTCGGCGATTCCGAAATGCGCCGCGAGCAGCCGTCCCATAGCCCGCGTGTAATTGGACTGCGTAGGGAGCCGGTCGACCGGCTGACGCCGCAGGGCGCCGAGCATGCGTTCCTTCCTGGTCAATCTGTCCCACGGTACCACGGCCGGACGGCTATACTGATACGGAAAGGGGATGTGCCCACAATGATCTTTTCCACGAAACTCATGTTGCCCGCGGTGGCATCCATAGCGATGGTGTTGAGCCCGGCGCTGTTTGGCCAGGAGACCGGAGAAGCGGTCTACAAGAGGAATTGCGCCGGCTGCCACGGCGCGGACGGCGCCGGCCAGACGGCCATGGGACGCACCTTCAAGATCGGGGACCTGCGCGCCGCCGAAACGCAGAAGATGACCGACGCGCAACTCGCCGACCTCATCGCCAAGGGCAAGGGCAAGATGCCGGCCTACGGGACCAGGCTCAGCCACGAACAGATTCAGTCCGTGGTTGGATACATCCGCGAGCTGGCTAAGAAGAAGTAGGAGGAGACAGGAGTCAGGAGACGGGCCGGCGAAGCCGCTATGGCTGCACGATCTGGCCGTCCAGCATGTGGACCACGCGATGGCCGTAGGTGGCCACGTGCGAGTCGTGCGTGATCATGAGAATGGTCTGGCCCAGGCGCTCGTTGAGATCGCGCAGCACGCCCAGCACCGCCTCCGAGTTCTTCGAATCGAGGTTGCCGGTGGGCTCGTCCGCGAGCAGGATGGCCGGATCGTTCACGATGGCGCGCGCGATGGCGACGCGCTGCTGCTCTCCGCCCGAAAGCGCGCGTGGCTTGTGTTGCAGGCGGTGTTCGATGCCGAGCAGTTGCAGAACTTCGCGGAACTTCGGGTCCTCGGTCATGCTTCGGCCGCCGATGTAGCGTGCGATGGCGATGTTGTCGGCGGCGCTGAGAGTCGGCAGCAGGTTGTACTTCTGGAACACGAAGCCGACCATGCGCTTCCGCATCTGGGTGCGTTCGGCGTCCGAGATCTTCGACAGGTCGCGGCCGTCGACAATGACCTCGCCCGAGGTCGCGCCGGTCAGCCCGCCGAGAATGTGAAAGAGCGTCGATTTGCCCGAGCCGGAAGGGCCGACCACGCATAGCAGCTCTCCGCGCTCGACCGTCAGATCCACGCCCCGCAAAGCCTCCACGTCCACGTCACCGACGTGGTAGACCTTCCGCAAGCCGCGAACCTGGATGATGGGATCACTCATACGCCAGAGCCTCGATGGGGTCCTGGCGCGCCGCGCGCCAGCCGGGATAAGCCGAGCCCAGCAGAGCGCCCGCCAGAGCGATGGCGCCGGCGATGGGCCACCAGTCGGGAACGATGTATTGGGAGAGCGAGCCGGGCACTAGCGTCATGATGAGCCAGCGCGTGCCGAAAGACAGGCCGATGCCCAGCAGCGATCCGCCGATCGCCAGCAGCAGCGTCTCGCGCATCAGAATGCCGAGGACGAAGGACGGCGACGCGCCCAGAGCTTTCAAGATCCCGATTTCGCGCGTGCGCTCGAGCACGGCCGTGTACATCGACAGGAACACCACCAGGAAGCCCACGATGATCGACAGGCCTATGACCACGCCGATGAACTCGGCCAGGCCGGGAATGTGATCCATGGAGGTGAGCGACATGAACTCCTCCAGGGAGTAGATCTGGTAGCCCGTGAGTTTCGCCTTGAGCTGCGCGACGACGCTGCCGACGTCAGCCGGGTTGTCCACCTTCACGAAGATCTGGCTGAGCTTGCCGGCGTTGCTGGTGAGGTCCTGGAGGATCCCGATGGGGATCACCAGGCGCGCCAGCTTGCCCTCTTCGTAGATGCCGCACACGCGCCAGCGGCGATTCATCAACGGGACCGGGGAGCCGATCTCGAGCTTGTTCTGATGCGCGTAGTAACGGTCGATCAGGAGGTCGTTCGGCTGCCGTGGAGGTCCGCCCTTGATGTAGTGGAAGCCCCCGCTCAGTTGGGTGAACTGGGCTACGTCGACACCGGTGATCACGGTCAGGCCGCCCACCGGATAGTTGATGGCGCCGACGGCCATGGTCACGTGTGGCTGGCGCTCGATGAACTGAACCATCTTCTCCGGTATGGGCGCGGAACTCAGGCTGATGGGGGAACTGCCGGGCGGCCGCACCAGGACGTCTGCCCCGACGCCGCGCATGCGCCGCTGCGAATCGACGATCATGCCGCGGCTGATCCCGACGATGGTCAGGATCATGACGACTTCGATGCCGATAGCCAGGACGCTCAGGATCGTGCGGACCGGGCGGAAGCGTAGATTCTCAATTACGAGCTTGTTGGTCAAGGTTCTATCTTATAATGAGTTCGTAGGCTTCGGCCTACACCTGTGAAACGGTAAAGACGAACTCCCGCTGAAACCAATCGCCGCGCACGGCGGCATGGAGGGGTTATGTCTTTACTGAATGCCACTGCTCTCTCATTTCGGTATCCATCCACGATCGAGCTGTTCCGCGACGCGACGTTCTCGATCGAGGCGGGAGATCGCCTGGCCATCGTAGGCGCGAACGGCGCGGGCAAGTCGACGCTGCTGCGCATCCTGGCCGGGGAACTCGAGCCGGACGGCGGTGCCATCGCCCGGAAGAGGGGGCTGCGGGTTGCGTATGCCGACCAGCAGGGCGCGGGCGGGGCCGGGTCCCTGTTCGATTGCGTGTTCGAGGCGCGGCCGGACCTCGCGCGGCTGCGAGTACGGCTGTCGATGCCGGAGCAGGAGACAGCCTGCGACTATGCCGAACTGGTGAACGAATACCAGGCCGCCGGCGGCTATGCGGCCGAGGCCGAAACCGAGCGCCTGTTGGGCGGGTTGGGGTTTGCGACGAGCGAGTGGTCGCTCGCGCCTTCGAGCCTCTCGGGCGGGCAGCGCACACGGGCGGCGTTGGCGCGCGCGCTCCATGCCGACGCCGACCTCCTGCTGGTCGATGAGCCCACCAACCACCTCGACATCGCGGCGCGCGGATGGCTCGAAGAGCAACTCGCCGCTCGCGGCGGCGCCTGCGTGCTGGTGTCGCATGACCGCACCTTCCTGCGGCGGGTGGCGACGCGTGTGCTCGAAATCGAGCGGGGACGCGTGACGGTGTTTGAGGGCGGCTATGACGAGTACCGTGCGCGGCGAGAGCTGGCCGACCGGCAGGCATGGCAGAATTACGACGCGTTTGAGCGGCGCAAGGCCGCGGCGGAACAGGCGGCCGAGCGGCGGTCGCGCCTGGCGGAGCGGGTGGGTACGGCGCCCGAGGGCGAACGTGGGAGCCGCGACTTCTACGGGCGCAAAGCCGCCAAAGTGGCGCGGACGGCGCGTCTGCTGCGGGAGCGCCCCGGGCGCGGTGCCGAGGTGGCCAAGCCCTGGGAGGATCAGCCGATGCCGGTCTTCGAGTTCGCAGGGGTGCGGCGCAGCGGCGACATCGCCCTGGCGGTGGAGGATCTGGCAAAGTCTTATCCTGGCAAGCCGCTGTTCGAGGGGGTGACGTTCCATCTGGCGCGAGGCGAGCGGCTGGCGATCACCGGGCCGAACGGTTCGGGGAAGACCACGCTGTTGCGAGTGTTGCTGGGACGGGAGCCGGCCGATGTTGGTACCGTCCGGTTCGGCGCGCACGTCGAGGCCGGATACTATGCCCAGGACGCCGAGAACCTGGACGGGGCGGCAACGCCGCTCGAGATCTGCGGACCGGGCACGCTGGCTCGCACGCTGCTGGCGTGTCTGCGAGTGCGCCCGGACCGCGTCAATCAGCCGCTCGGGGAGGCGAGCGCGGGCGAGCGCGCCAAGGTGGCGCTGGTGCGGCTGCTGGTGAGCGAGACGAACCTGCTGGTGCTGGACGAGCCGACCAATCACCTCGAGATCGAAGCCCAGGAGGCGCTCGAGAAGACGCTGGCCGAGTATCCGGGAACGATCGTGCTGGTCTCGCACGACCGCAGTTTTCTGGAAGCGATCGCGGCGGAGAAGGTGGTGGAGTTGCCTCACGCCGGCGGCGCCGCCAGTTCGGCAGCCAACTTCTCGAGCATTTGCGTCCAGCCTGCCTCCATCCCGCCGAGGTAGGCGGCGGCGTAGGCCTGCACGGCGACGCCCCTGGTTCGCATCGTGAGCTTGGTCTTGCCGGCCTGCTCTTCGAAGACGACCGTTGTGAGCCCGTCGATCATGGGATTGCCGTCGTTGTCCACGGCGATGTTGGTAAACACGAGGCGCTCGGGAGGGACGAACTCTTGAAAGACGCCTCGCATCGGATAGATCGAGCCATCGGGCCCGCGCATGTGGATGCGGATGGCGCCGCCGGGCCGCGCATCTACCTCGCAGACCGGAATCGTGAAGCGGTGCGGACCCCACCACTTCGCCAGGTGCTTTGGATCGGTCCATGCCTTGAATACGAGCTCGCGCGGTGCGTCGAAGACGCGTGTGATCTCGATCTCCCGCTCTGCGAAGTTTGCGGCAGCGCTATTTCCCGCGTTGCTTGCGGCCATGTTTCCCCTCCTGTTGTTTCAGCGTCTGAAGATAGTCATCCAAACGATCGAAGCTCTCATCCCAGAAGCGCCGGTAGCGATCGACCCAGTCGGAGACCTCTTTGAGCGGCACGGCCCGAAGGCGGCAGGGCCTTCGCTGCGCCTCACGGCTGCGCGAAATCAGCCCGGCGCGTTCGAGCACTTTGAGGTGCTTGGTGATGGCCGGAGGGCTGATGACGAAGGGCTTGGCGAGTTCCTTGACCGAGGTCTCGCCCTTGGCGAGGCGCGCCACGATGGCTCGCCGAGTGGGGTCGGCGAGGGCGGCGAGGGTGAGTGTGAGGCGATCGACCGGCATCTTTATTAACCCAGCGGTTAATTATCCTATTGGTAAAGTACAATGGACGGTCGACGGTTGTCAAGGGTCCGCTTGCTGACGCGCGCGGTTCGGCGCTGGTGGTGCGCAGGTGCCGGCTCATAGCCACAGACTTCTTCGTTTCGAGCGGAGGAGCCAGATGAAGAAGGGGCCGCCTAGCAGGGCCGTCACGACTCCGACGGGGATTTCGGTGGGGGCGAGGACTGTGCGGGCGAGGGTGTCGCAGATGGCCAGGAACGCGGCGCCCGTGAAGAACGAGCACGGGAGGAGCAGGCGGTGGTCGGCTCCGAGTTTGAGGCGGAGGGCGTGGGGCACGATGAGGCCGACGAAGCCGATGGGGCCGGCCAGGGCCGTCACCGAGCCGGCCAGGAACGAGCCCAGGACGTAACCGCTCAGCATGAGCCGCGAGACGGAGACGCCGCGGGCGGCGGCCCAATCTTCGCCTACGGCCATCAGGTTCCAGTCGCGGGCGCGCAGGAAAATGAGGCCCACGGCGGGCAGGACGGCGGCGGCGAACCAGGCCAGCGTCGAGTAGTCGACGGCGTCGATGCCGCCCATCAGCCAGCGCACGATGGCGAAGGTCTGGCCGAAGGTGGCGATGTACTGCAGGAACAGAATGGCCGCGAGACAGATGGTGTTGATGGAAACGCCGGCGAGCAGCAGGGTGAAGGACGACATACGGCGGCCTTCGGTTGCGACTCCCATCACCAGGAACAGAACCACGGCGGCGCCGGCGAAGGACGCGAGCCAGATGGCCGGCAGGTGGCCGACCTCGCGCCAGCCGAGGCAGATGGCGGCGACCGCTCCGAGCGAGGCTCCGCTCGAAACGCCCAGGGTGTACGGGGTGGCCAGCGCGTCGCGCAGCATGGCTTGGAAGAGCACGCCCGCCACGGCCAGCGCGCCTCCGGCGAGGAGCGCCAGCAGGACACGGGGGAGGCGGGTGTAGAAGAGGATCTCGTTGTCGGGCGAGAGGCCGGCAAGCGCGCGCGAGTAGTTGATGGAGGTTGAGCCGATGAGCGGGGCGATACAGAGCACAGCCATCGCGACGGCGGCCGTTGAGAGCACCGAGATCCAGAACCGGCGGCGGCTATCAGCCATACACGATCCAGGGCCTGCCCTCGGGGCCGCGATGGAGTTCGGAGGCGACTCCAAACACCTCGAGGATTCGCTCGGGGGCGAGGACTTCGGCGGGGGTTGCGTCGGCAGCGACGCGGCCGGAGTTGAGGACCACGATGCGGTCGGCGAAGGCGGCGGCGAGGTTGAGGTCGTGCGTCACGGCCACCACGAGCATGCCGCGGCGGCTCAGATCGCGCAGGAGACGGTAGATGGCGACCTGGTGCTGGAGGTCGAGGAATGTCGTCGGCTCATCGAGCAGAAGCGTTTCGGGCTGCTGGGCTACGGCCGAGGCCAGGATGACGAGCTGGCGCTCTCCGCCCGAGAGCGAGCGGAAATCGCGGTGGCGGAACGGCAGCGTGCCGGTGATGGCCAGCGCGCTCTCGACGGCTTCGAGATCGGCCGGCGATTCGAAAAGGCCGTCGCAGTGCGGGGTCCGGCCCATCAGCACAACTTGCTCGGCGGTGAAGGGAAACTCGACGCGCAGGCTCTGCGGGATGAAGGCGACCTTGCGGGCGAAGGCTCGGCGCGGCCAATGCTCGGGCTCGATGCCGCGGTATTCGCAGCGGCCGGTGTGGCCGGGACGGAGGCCGGCCATGATGCCGAGCAGCGTCGATTTGCCGGCGCCGTTGGGGCCGATGATGGTGACCAGTTGGGCGGCGTCGAAGGTCAGGGTGACGGCGTCGAGGACCGGAGGGCCGGTGTAGCGCATGCCGGCTTCGAGGAGGGAGTAGAGCGGGGTCACAGCCCGGCCTCCGGGTGGAACATGCGGGCCAGGGCTCGGGCAGCTTCGACCACGCGCGGGCCGGGCACCACGAAAATGTCCGAGGCCACGGCGTAGACGCGATGCTCGCGGACGGCGGCGAGGGCCGGGTAGCGGTTCCACAGCTCGACTACCGCGCGCTTCTGCGCCTCGCTGACGCCGACGGTTTCGGACATCTCGCCCATGTCCACGATGACTTCGGGGTTGCGCGCCAGCAGCTCTTCGAGCGGGATCTTGCCGTAGGCGGCCACGGAGTCACGGAAGACGTTCTGGCCGCCCGCGATTTCCATCAACTCGTTGAGGTGGGAGGCGCGGCCGGCGGCGATCAGGTCTTCGATGCGGCCGGGCGTGCGGCCCACCAGGAAGAGCACGCGGCGGCGCGGGAGGGGGGCCACCTTCGCGCGGATGGTGTCGAGATCAGAGCGCATTTTAGTGCAGAGGGCGTCCGCTCGGGCCGGCACTCCGGCGGCTTGGCCGATGGTGCGGATGGAGGCGTAAATGCCGGCGATGGTGGCGTCGTCGATCTCGATCACGTTCAGATTCAAGGAGCGGAGGCGCTCGGCGTGGCGGACTCCCGTCGTCTCGGCGACCACCAGGTCCGGGCGCAGGCCTAGTATGGTCTCCAGGCTGGGATGGAGGTAGTCCCCGATTTTCGGCTTCTTCGTCGCTTCGGGGGGGTAGTGACAGAAGGTTGTGACACCGACTACTTTGTCGCCCAGGCCCAGGGCGTAGAGCATTTCGGTGATGGAGGGGGCGGTGGAGATGATGCGGCTTGGCGGGGGT
>DATNLV010000307.1:0-2522 GCA_035602665.1 Bryobacteraceae bacterium
CGGGAGGAACCGGCCTTCTCATACCATCTCGGTAACGACGGTCGCGGGTCGGTAGGGGCGCTCGCGGGTGGGGAACGGCGGTCGCGGTGGGGAAGGGCGTAGTGCGCCGCGAATGTCGAGCAGAGGGACTGACGGAAGACCGATGGTGGGACAGGCACGAATTTCGCAAGTGCGGCGAAATTCGAGCCAGTCCAAGCCAAGTCCCGGGTTTGCGGCCAGTTCGGATACGCGACGGAACCTACGACGCGAAATTCGAGCGAGTCCCGGGTTTGCGGCCACTAGTTCATCTGGCCGATCCAGACACCGTACGGCGGCAGCATCATGTTCCTCACATCGACCTGCTGGCCAGCCTTCACGAAAGTGCTGAGGAGCGTGGTCGCCTGCCTGGTGTCCAGGTGATAGCTCACCTCTTGCGGCCCGGCCGTGAAATTCAGCGATACCAGGACCGTCTTCCCGTCCGGCGTCTGCCGCACGTAGCCGAGCACGTTGAAGTTCTGCTCATCGATGAGCTTGAAGCTGCCGGAGCGCAGGGCCTCGTTTTCCTTCCGCAGCCGGATCAGCGCCTTGTAGAAGTTCAGCAGCGAACCCGGCTCCTGCTCTTCCATCGCCACGTTACGGGTGTGGTAGCTCGGCGCCACGGGCAGCCAGGTGGTTTTGGCGGTGCTGAATCCCGCACCGGCGGAGGCGTCCCACTGCATGGGCGTGCGCTCGCCATCCCGGCCTTTCTCCTTCGGCCAGCCGCGTCTGCCAATGGGATCCTTGACGCCTTCCCTGCGCTTGGGATCGTCGTTCTCCATCCCGATTTCCTGCCCGTAGTAGACCAGCGCGGTATCGCGCGGAGTCAGCAGGAGCGCTGCCAGCAACCTGGCGATCGCCAGGTCATGCTTGCCGTCGCCGTAGCGGTTCCAACCGCGGATGTTGTCGTGATTGTCGAACACCAGCAGGGGCGTGCGGCCGCCGAGTTGCTGTTCGGCCTCCCGCAGCCGCGCGCGGAAATCCGCAACCGAAAGGCGGTTGGTCATCCCGAACTGCATGTCCATGGGCAGCTGCAGCTCGTCGTCGTGGCGGCCGTACATCTTCAGCAGTTCCTGGACGTTGGGCAGGTAGGTTTCCCCGATCAGCACGCGCCCCGGGTAGGCGTCCACCACGCGGCGCAGCTCGCGCAGCACGTCGTGAACCTCGGGCAGATTGTCGGTGTACTCCTCGTTCAGAATCGGCCCGCCATAGGCGTTCGTGCCGGGCTCGAGAACCGGTTCGTCGCGCAGCTCGGGATCTTCGAACAGGCGCGAGATCGCGTCCAGGCGGAAGCCGGCGACCCCGCGATCCATCCAGAACCGCGCCACGTCGTACATGGCCTTGCGCACTTCGGGGTTGTGCCAGTTCAGATCGGGCTGCTCCTTGTAGAACTCGTGATAGTAGTATTGGCCGCGCTTCGCATCGTATTCCCACGACGATCCGCCGAACAGCGATTGCCAGTTGTTGGGGGGCTGATGGTTGGGCTTGCCGTCCCGCCAGACGTACCAATCGGCCTTCGGATTGGTGCGCGAGGAGCGCGAGTCGACGAACCAGGGGTGCTTGTCCGAGGTGTGATTCAGAACCAGGTCCGCCAGCACCCGGATGTTGCGCTTCCTGGCCTCGGCCACCAGCCGGTCGAAATCCGCCAGCGTCCCGTACTGCGGGTCGATGTTGCGGTAGTCCGAAATGTCGTATCCAAAATCGACCTGCGGAGACGGGTAGAACGGGGTGATCCAGATGCCGTCCACTCCCAGATCGCGCAGGTAGTCGAGGTGCGCCGTGATGCCGTTCAGATCGCCCACGCCGTCGCCGTTGGTATCGCCGAAGCTGCGCGGATAGATCTGGTAGATGACCGCCTGCTGCCACCACTCGGGGGCGGGCTTGACCGCTTCGGGCGCCCGGCTGCACGCTGCTTCCGAGAGGAGGGCGAGAACCAATGCGAGAAGGCGTGTCCGCATGAGCCAATTATAGGAAAAGGAGGAGAGCCCCGGACCGCGCGATGAGCGCTGCTAGAATGAGGCAATGCGCACTATTGGCTTTCTTTTCCTGCTCGGCGCGGGCATTGCCGGCGCCGCGCAGAATACCCCGGCCAAACCGCCCGAAGCCCTCGCGCCGCCGGAGATCGACGCGGCTCTCCGCGACCGCGTCACCAAGTTCTTTCAGGCAGAGGTGAATGGCAAGTATCGCCAGGCCGATCAGTACGTGGCCGAAGACACGAAGGACTACTTCTATGTCATCAACAAAATACACCTGGTGAAGTTCGACATCACGAAGATCGTGTACTCGGCGAACTTCACGAAGGCGGCGGTCACGGTGCGAACCGAGCGCGAGCTCGGGATAGCGGCGATCCCCAACATGAAGATGTACAACCAGGAGAGCACCGACTGGAAGATCGAGAACGGCCTGTGGTGCTGGAGCGTGGATCAGAACATCATCAAGACGCCCTTCGGGGACATGCGGCGCTCCACTCCCGTGCCTGCCGGCCAGGCATCCGGCGCGGCACCGCG
>DATNLV010000319.1:0-3783 GCA_035602665.1 Bryobacteraceae bacterium
TCGGAGGGGAACTCCGGTTCGTTGGCTCGATTGTGGACCAGGTGACAGTCGAACTCAGCTCGCCGTTTACGGTTACGCCTGGGGCAAACTCTCCGATCGGGCCGACGGTGACTTACCAGCCAGCGACGGCGCTGGCGAGCGCGAGCATCTTCGACTACTGGTGCCCGACGGCAGCAGTGCAGCGGGTGCTGTGCGGAGCGGCGGTCGATCAGATGAAGATCAACATCAACGGCGATTACCACGAATTCGAGTTCATAGGAATCGCGGCCGATGTTATCGACAGCACCAGCTTCACCGCCCAGCAGGGGGGACTGGCGAGCTTTCCGGCGGAGCCGGCGCTCACGCCGTACAACTACTCGATCATCCCGGGGCACCTGGGCCAGGTGTGGCTGGGCACGGATCCGGACCAGTTCCTCACGATCACGGCGGCGAAGATCACGCTGCAGAACGCGCTCGACAAACGGGAGCGGGAGTTCGGGACGAACATTCCGCGGTGCCTGGCGCCGGGCATGAGGACGGTCACGGCGGACCTGGAGCTATTCGAGACGAACGACGACGCCACGCGCGGGCTGTACCAGGCGGCGCGGCAAAGTTCACCGATCGCGGTCATGCTGCAACTGGGACAGCAGGCGGGCCAGCTCGCGGGAGTGTACCTCAAAAGCGTGATCCCGGAAGTCCCCGAGTTTGACGACAGCCAGACGCGGCTGCAATGGAAACTGTCGGGCAGCCGGGCGCAGGGGACGGGAAACGACGAGATGTACGTGGCGTTCGGATAGGCGGAGCCGATGGAGTACGCAAGCGAGAAGAGAATCGAATCGAAGGCCCTGCCGGGGGTATGGTTCACGATCGCGCGGATGTCGTTCGGCCGGCGGATCGAGCTGACGCAACGGATCTGGGAGCTGGCCGGAAAGGCCGAGCACCTGGAGGCGGGCGGCGATGTTCGGGGCAGGCTGGAGGCGGCGCTGGTCGCGGCCGAGATCGACGGCGTTTACCTGCGCTGGGGGCTGCGCAAGATCGAAGGGCTGACGGTTGACGGGGAGCAGGCAACGGCCGAACTGGTGGCTACTCAAGGTCCCGAAGCGCTGTGCCGGGAAGTGGTGGCGGCCATCAAGGCAGAGTGTGGCCTGAACGCGGAAGAAACAAAAAACTGAGAGTCGCATTCCACTTCCAGTTCTCGAATCCAGCCGGGTGGAGGTG
Organism: Bryobacteraceae bacterium; assembly: GCA_035602665.1. Taxonomy (GTDB): domain Bacteria; phylum Acidobacteriota; class Terriglobia; order Bryobacterales; family Bryobacteraceae; genus DASWZN01. The sequence continues at coordinate 1,198 of DATNLV010000319.1, forward strand.
CGACGAATGCAGGAAGAGCGGGCTGGAGGTCAAGCGCCGGTGCGGATGGATGGCCGCGGCGCTGGCGACGGAACCACGGCCGGTATGGGCACGCGCGAGTGTGGCGACAGAGGTGTGCCCGAAATCCTATGTCTCGGGCGACAGCAGGGCGTGGCTGGATGAGTTTCAGGCATGGAAACGCCTGGGCTACCCGGACCCTCGCATGCTGAGCGCACGCGAGGTGCACGCGATGGTGATTCTGGAGCAGGAGCTTCTTAGCGAGGTGAAGCGTGGCGAACGCTGACAGCGGAATCGAGCAATTAGCGAGCAGGCTCGCCGAGGCCCTGGGCGCGGCCCAGTTCCAGCCAAGCGAACCGATGGCTTCACTGGCGGACCTGGGTGGTGGGCAACAGGAGCCAGGAGACAGGAGTCAGGAGGCAGGAGGTACGGGGCTGGCGGCGCACGTCGATCAACTACTGGGCGGCGGGACGGCCGGAGGAAGCACCAGTTTACCGGACGCGACGGCGGCGCTGACGGCGGCGGTTGAGCAACAACGCTCTGTCATGCAGGCACAGGCGGGGACGGCGGACCAGAATACCAGCACGATCAACAGCGGCTCCCCATCGAGTTCGGGCGGCAGTTCGGCGCTGGATACGATTGGCAGCGTGGCGGCGAGCGTCCTGGAGGATGCAACGGGGCTGGGGCCGCTGATCGGCGGCCTGGCGAGCTTGTTCGGCGGGGGCTCGAGCACGCCTCCTGCGCTCAGCGCTTACACGGCGCCGGAATCGATCCAATTCGAAGGCGACGTCAACCGGAGCGCGAACACCACCGACTGGGGCGGAAGCGGAGGGACCCAGAGCGGAGCGCCGCTTTCGTCGGGCGCACAGATCACGGTTCAGGTGAACGCCATGGACAGCCAATCGTTCCTCGATCATAGCCAGGACATCGCCAACGCGGTGCGGCAAGCGATGCTGAACTCAAATTCCCTGAACGACGTGGTGAACGACCTATGAGCACGTTTCCGCAGCTGAAGACGGGTGCGGTGGCGCAGTATCCGGCGACACGGACCACGGGGTACTCGACGCAGGCGTTCCGGTTTCTGGACGGCAGCGAGCAGAAGTTTCCGCAGCGTGGAAGCGCGGCGACGAGGTGGGTCATCAAGCTGGACCTGCTCGACGATACGGAGATGGCGCAAGTCTGCGCGTTCTTCCAATCGCAGCAAGGGCGCTTCGGAACTTTTTCGTTCGTGGATCCCTGGGATGCGAGCACCCATCCAAACTGCAGTTTTGAGTCGGACGAGCTGGCACTGAGCCTGGACGGCGAAGCGCAAGGAAGCCTGCAAGTGGTGATCAAGGAGAACAACGGCTGATGCTGTACTTTCCCCAACTCGCGAGCGGAGCGGTGAGCCAGTTCCCGTGCCGGAAGCATGTGCAGCAGAGGACGCTGGTCAACGTGCTGGCGGACGGCAGCGAAGTCAAGCTGTTCGACCCTGGCGCGTGCAGGGTGGAATGGGAAATCGATCTGGCGAGCCTGACGAACGCGGAGTGGAGCGCGATCCTGTCGCTGTTTGGGGCAGTCGAGGGACAGCTAGGGACATTCACTTTCCTGGATCCGTTCGGCAACCTTCTGAGCTGGAGCGAGGCGCCGGGCGCGGCGGCGTGGGCGAACGATGCGGGGTTAACGCTAACCGGCGGTGTTGGGGACCCGCAGGGCGGGGCGGGGGCGACACGCATAGCCAATTCATCCGGAGCGGCGCAGAGCGTGAGGCAGACGGCGGCGGTTCCGTCCTGGTATCGGTACTGCTTCAGTGTGTGGGCGCGCAGCAGTGTGGCCGGGCAATCGACTCTCTTCGTAAGCGCGGGGACCGAATCGGCACAGCAGACCCTGGCGGTGGGGCCGGCGTGGCAACGGCTGGTGGTAGGGTCGCAGTTGACGACGCAGCAAGGGACGGCGACCTTCGGGGTCACGATTCCAGGCGGAGCGACGGTGGAGCTGTTCGGGTTTCAGGCCGAAGCACAAGTGGGCGCATCGAGATACAAAGCCACGGGCGCGCAAAGCGGAGTGTACGCGAATGTGTCGTTCCTGAACGATGTGCTTGAGATGACGAGCGAGGCGCCGGCGATCTACTCCTGCCCGGTGCGGATTGGCGCGAAGGGCTGAGAACCAGCCGGAAGCGGGTCTGGAGACCCGCTGCAGGCGTGGACGCCTGCCCCACAAACGACAGGTGGAGTTGGATGGCGACGATCAATAACATTAAAGAGCAGAGCATCACCGAGACGCCGCTGTTGCTGTTCGACTGCGTGCTGAGTTCCGGCGTGGTGGAGCGCTGGAGCACGCACGCGGCGGTGGTGAACGGGCAGCAATACTCGGCGCGCGTGCTGCGGCACGATCTGTTCGAGATGCAGTCGGGAGGAGCCGATGGGATCGACGCTATCGCAAAAGTCTCGATCTGGCTCGCGAATGCCGATTCCCATTTTTCGGAGATCGAGCGCAGCACGGGCTGGAAGGGAAGTAAGATCACGGCCCAGTTCGTGTTCTACGACCTGAGCCAGGGCCAGGCGGCGTCGGAAGTCCAGGTTCTGTTTAAGGGAGTGGCGGACGCTCCCA
>DATNLV010000412.1:0-6136 GCA_035602665.1 Bryobacteraceae bacterium
GGTGTCTGAGGTCCGGCGGTGAACCCGAAGGGTAGGGTGATCTGAGCAGTTGGCACGGGCAGCGGCAGACCCCCGTAGTTGCTCACGCTGCACGTCACCGTGAATTGCGAGCCCGCCGCGATCGAGGGCGGCACATCGCAGGACGCGATAATCCGGGGGCCGATGATTGGAACCGCGGGCGCGCTGAAGGCGATGGCGAACGGCTCGGACGCTACGCCTGCCAGGGGCGAGTTCATCATGTTCACAGCCAGCACGACGTCACCGGTGTAGCTCCCGAACGCCTGAATGACGTTCTGGTGGTAGCCGGTATAGAATACGATTTCGTCGCCGCTATCCGCCTGAAAGAGCCGCAACGACGCGATGTTGAAATTTGATGTGTCCCCGCTGACGTGGCGGTTCCAGGTGATGGTTGAACGGATGCTGCCCGATGCCGCCATCCTGTAGAATCGGAAGCCGCCCGACTCGATACTGTCGGTGATGTAATTCAACTGGCCCAGCGCCGTACCGAGATTCGTGTAGCCCCACCCCGCGTCGTTTTGCCAGTAGCCTTGGTTATCGGCGGTGTTGATCATCAGCGCCTTGACGGCCAGAGGGTCGGAGACCCCGGCGCTCCCTAGCAGCGCCGCGGCGCCCGCGATATGGGGAGCCGCCATGCTGGTCCCCGTCATGCTCACGAAATCATCGCTCGTCCCTGCCCTGGCGTCCCAGTTGTATGCGGTTGAGTAGATACTCGTGCCTGGAGCCGCCAGGTCCGGTTTGTACCTGCCGCTAACCGTGGTGCCCCTGCTACTGCTGGGATTCATGGTGCCGCGAGACACCCAGTTCCCCACCGTGATCCCGTTGTAGCCGATCCCCGGGCTGGTTACGCCGTAGCCCCCCATACCGCCGTTTCCGGCGGCAATCGCGAACGTCAGCCCGTAATTATCGATGTACTGATCGATCGACTGCGCGAAATCATCGTCGTCGCCGGTGGGCGCATTCCCGAAACTCAGGTTGAAGATCTTGAGAGAAGTGTTACGCACAGCCCAGTCAACCGCCGCCAGAATATCGCGCTGGTCCCCTTGCGCCCCCTGGGATCCGCATGAGTTGGATACGGTCATCACGTAGCCGACCTTCAGGTTGTAGAGCGTGCCGATTCCCTTTGCCACGCCCTGGTAGTTCGTCCAGCCTGCCGAGCCCTGGCTGGCGACAATCCCGGCCACGTGGGTCCCATGGCCGAACTGGTCCTCCGCCGAGCTGGCATCGTCCGCAAAGCACGGGTCCGTGCTTCCGTTGGTCAGAAAAACCTGGCTGACGATCGGGACCCCCGCGAATGCAGGATGATTGGTCCTGACGCCGGTGTCCAGAACGCCCACCGACTCTCCCTGCCCCGTGTACCCAGCATTCCAGAACGCCGGCGCGCCCAAAGCCGGAACGCTGGTGGCGAGCTGCGGGTAGACCTTCTCCACCGCCGACACCCGCGCCACCGCCGGATCCGCTTCGAGCGCCGCGATCTCCGTCGCCGGAATCTCGGCCGCCAGCATGTTGATTCCCAGATACCGCGAGATGCGCGTCGCCCCGAGCCCCTTCAGCCGGCCTTCGAGGGCATCCTGCTCCGGCCCGATGGCTTGCTCGATGGCCTGAAATGCCTGCCGGCGCGTGCGCCGCACCACGGCCTCGGCGGCTTCCCTCGACTGCCGCGACTCCGCCACTTCCCGGTACAGCGCGTTCGCGCTCTCGGCCCGCTGGAAAATCTCCCGCTGCGGCTGGTGCTCGAGAACAATGAAGACCGGAACCGCGGCCTCCGACTGCGCCCTTTCCCGAACCCGCGGGTCAATCTTCTGGCCGAATGCCGTCGGCGCCAGTGCGATCGCAGCCACAAGCGATGCAACCGACAAAAGCCGCTCTTTCCGGATGCGCATCGACACGAAATTATACCAGCAATACGGGCAAAAGTACCTTAATCATCGAAATGCCCGTGCAGTTCAAAGGCGCCTCCCGCGCCCGCCAGGTTACGCTCGCCGCCGCCGCGGGCACCGCCGCTGCCCACCGCCCGATCTGCTAGACTGCGCCTGATATGGCAAAGGGCGAGTTTCAGAACGCGAAACGCGATCAGTCCAGCCTGCTCGCGCCGCTTGAAAAACGGGCACTGCTGTGGTTCGCGCACCGGATGCCCGAATGCGTGAATTCGGACCACCTGACGGCGCTTGGATTCGTCGCCATGCTTGTCACCGGCGTCTCCTACTGGCTGGCCCGCTGGAACCGCGCCGCGCTCGTCGCCGGAATCGTGTGCCTGGCCCTCAACTGGTTCGGCGACAGCCTGGATGGCACGCTAGCCAGGGTCCGCAACCGCCAACGCCCCCGTTACGGCTTTTATGTCGACCACATTACGGACTCCATTGGAACCACCGCGCTGCTCGGCGGACTCGCGTTCTCCACCTTTATGAGCGAATGGGTCGGACTCTGCCTGTTAGTCGTTTTTCTGCTGATGTCGATTCAGTCTTACCTGGCCACTTACGCTCTCGGTACTTTTCAGCTTTCATTCTGGAAATTCAGCCCCACCGAGTTGCGCGTCCTGCTGATAGCCGGTAACATCGCGCTGCTGGTGCGCGGGCCGATGGCCAGGCTCGCCGGCCGCACCTTCCTGCTGTTCGACATCGGAGGCATCGCCGGGATCGTGGGCATGACCGCCATGCTGCTCGTCTCCACCCTCCGCACCACCCGGACCCTCTACCGCCTGGAGCCTCTCGATAAGCCCGCCCGTTCGGAGACGGAGTGAACCCGGCCCCCAACGCCCCAATGGCGGGCCCCTGTTTGATCCAGGTCAAAGAGGACCTTGAAATCCGATGATGTCCCGGGCCCTGAGTTTGCGCTGGCTCAAATTCAACCTCGTAGGCGCCATCGGATTCGTCGTGCAGCTGGTCGCGCTGAGGATTCTCCACGGGGGCCTGGGGATGAACTACCTGGTGGCCACCGCCCTGGCCGTCGAGATCGCGGTGCTGCACAACTTCGTGTGGCACGAGCTGTACACCTGGCGCGACCGCACCCGCCAAACCCCGGGCGGCACCCTGGGCCGCCTCGCCGGCTTCAACCTGACCAACGGGGTTCTATCCATCGCAGGCAACCTCGGGATCATGCGAGTATTGGTCGGGCGATTCGGCATGAACTATCTGGCGGCTAACGTGCTGTCGATTTTGGCGTGCTCGTTAGCCAACTTCGCGGCCAGCCACTGGCTGGTCTTCCGAGGGCGCGAGCGCGGTTGAGCCCCCGGGACCGATGCACTCTCGCCCACATCTCCCGTAAAAGCTTTATAATCAAAGGCGCTCTTAGTCATGGGTGATACAATACTGGCATAGCTCCAGGAGGAGGAACACACCTTGGGAACCCCAAACTATTCTGCCCCACCGCCGCCTGCCGGCGACCACGGGTGGAACCTGAAAACCGCGATCCTTTTCGGCGCGGTCATCGCACTGCTGTTTGCAACTATCTATCTCTTCATCGAACTGGATCGCACCCAGTCCGACTTCGTCAAATTCCGTGACACCACGCTCTCTGAGATCGCCCGCTTGCGCGAGTCGAGCTCCGTAACCACGGCCAACAGCCAGAAGAGCCTCAAGACCATGCGCGAAGAGCTCGAAGCCGCCCAGCGGCAGGCCTCCATCGCGGTCGGCCAGGCCAAGACCGAAGCCGTCGAGAAGGCCCGGCAGCTCTCCGCCGCCGTCGCCGAAGAGCAGCGCCGCCAGAATGCTAAGCTGTCCGGCGACATCTCCGAGGTCAAGCAGGCGACCACCGAGGCGTCCACCAAGATCGGCGAAGTTTCAACCGATGTCAGCGGCGTGAAGTCCGACGTGGCGGCGACCAAGGAGGAACTGGAGAAGACTGTTGCCGACCTGAAGCGCGTCAATGGCGACATGGGTGTGATGAGCGGCCTGGTAGCCACCAACGGCAAGGAGCTCGACGCCCTGAAGCAGCTCGGCGACCGTAACTATTTTGAGTTCAACCTGGGTAAGACCAAGGCGCCCCAGAAGGTGGGCGACATAGCGGTCCAGTTGAAGAACACCGACCCCAAGAAGAACAAGTTCACCATCACCGTGATCGCCGACGATAAGACGGTGGAGAAGAAAGACAAGAACGTGAACGAGCCGGTTCAGTTCTATGTCGCCAAGGCCCGGCAGCCTTACGAGCTGGTGGTCAACGAGGTAAAGAAGAACCAGATCGTTGGATACCTCGCCACGCCGAAGGTGCAGCAGTCGCGCTAGCGTCGCCTCGGCTTAACGCCTTCTAATCTCCGGGGCGGATCGCAAGGTCCGTCCCGGTAAAATCTGCTCGCACTCCCCTCAGAATTACACGCACGCGCCACTGCCCCGCCCTGACTCCAACAACTTACCCGCGCGCCGCCGGCGGCCTCCGGATTGCTCCTGCCTGCCTCCAGTGCGTACCTCCAAGACCCTGGTCCACCTGGGAGCAGCCGTCGCGCTGCTGCTGATGATGGACGCCTACACGATTCGCGAGATCCGGAATTTGAGAGCCGAAATCGCCGGTGCGGAGCGCTCCCTCCTGGCGGAAGCGCCGAAGCCCCGCCCGGCCGAGCCCGCGGTGATCGCCCGCGCCTACTCGATCGGCAGCGCCGAAACCAGGAACTTCCCCGGCCGCTGAATCTCGATCTTGACCTTCTCGCCGAGCGACAGGTTTCCGCTCAACGTCAGGTCGTAGTGCGACCGCAGCACCTCGAAGATGCGCGCGCCGGGCGGGTCCTTCATGCTCTTGTGCATATCCCGGAGGCTGAAGGAAGCCCCTCCCGTCTGCCGCGCCAGGCTCTCGAACAGCGAGCGCTCGGCGCCCACCATGTAGACCGGGTAGATCGAGACGGCATTGCGGCGCGCCAGCTTCAGAACCTCCTTGTCGTTCATCCGGCTGTTCCCTTCGAGGCCGGTGGTCAGGATCACCAGCACGCGCCGGAACGTGGCCGCCTCAAACCCGCCATCGATCGCCGCGTAGAGCGCATCGAGAACGTGCGGCGAGTTGCCGTATTTCACGCCTCCCACGGCACGTTTGAGAAGGTCGTGGCTGGAAGTGAAATCCTGAATCAGGTCCGCCGACGAGTGGTAGGAGACGATCGCCATCTGCTCCTTGGCCTCGAGCTGTTCGATCATGTTGTTCGCCAGCGGCCGCACCATTTCCCCCACCGAGCTGGTGTCGAGCAGCAGCATGACGTCGATGGCACTGGCAGCGAACTGTGCGTCCTCCACGGCCCGCGGCGTGCGATCGTCGAGAACGGTGAATTCACCGGCCTTCAAATCGGTCACCGGCTTCCCCGATTTCTCTTCGATCACGGTCACCACCAGCCTAGTGGACCCGAGCACCGGCACGACCGTCAGGGTAAGAGAGAGCATCCAGCGCCACATAGCTCCACTCTAGCGCGGTGGGGCAGGACTCCAGTCCTGCAGCGGGTCTCCAGACCCGCCGGTCCCATCACGCCCCATTTTGCGTCACAGTGAAACCATGGGCGACCTGAGCGGCAGGACCGCGCTGGTGACCGGCGCGAGCCGAGGCATCGGAGCGGCAATCGCGGCAGCGCTGGCGCGCGAGGGTTCGGCGGTAGCGGTCAACTATCGCGAGCGTGAGGCCGAGGCGAGTGAGGTCGCCCGCCGCGTCGTCGCCGTGGGCGCGCGCGCCCTGACGGTGCAAGCCGATGTCACCCGCGCCGCCGAGGTGCAGCGGCTCATCCGCGCGGTCGAGGCGGACCTCGGCCCCATCGACATTCTGGTAAACAACGCCGGCATCGCCCGCGTGCAGGCGATCGATCAGGTCACCGAGCAGGATTGGGATGAAGTGCTAGCGGCGAATCTGAAGTCCTGCTTCCTGGTGACGCAAGCGGTAGTGCCCGGCATGCGCGCGCGCCGCTGGGGGCGGATCGTCAACCTGTCTTCGGTGGCCGCGCAGACGGGCGGAATGGTGGGCCCGCACTACGCGGCGTCGAAGGCCGGCCTGCACGGCCTGACCCACAGCTACGCCTCGGCGCTGGCGCCGGAAGGGATCACGGTGAACGCCATCGCGCCCGCGCTGATCGACACCGAAATGGTCCCGGACGCCTTGCGCGCGCGCAAGGACCTGATCCCCGTGGGCCGCCTGGGCACAGCGGAGGAAGTGGCGGAAG
>DATNLV010000435.1:0-3602 GCA_035602665.1 Bryobacteraceae bacterium
CTTCCGGAGGCATGCGCGGTCCCGTCAAGGGCTGTGGTAGTCCCCAGGCCGCTGTATTCGTACACGGCCAGCCATGCGTGCGCGTTGCTGGCCGAAAACGTGGCGGTGACCGTATTGGTTCCGGCTTTGATGTTCTTTGCGTAGAAAATGAATATCTGGTGACCATCCGTGGATTGCGCCTGACTCACGGCGCTCGTATAGGTATTGCCCAGAGCGTCGGCAATTGTCACGGTTTGAGTCGTCGTCGCGATCCGGACTGAGGCGACTATCAGATTGCCTACGGTGTTACTGCTCGAAAAAGATACTGGAAGGGAGGAGACACTCGTCCCCAGGGCAGCATTCGATTGAACCAGCGTCGGCGTCTGCCCGAGCGCAACAAGAGCGCTTAGGAGCACACCGGCCAAGAGCCGTCCGGAACCTGTTTTTGCAGGTGCAGCTTTCATTTTCGAGCTTCTCCGCGATATTCGATGTCAGAATCCGTTGTTGCGTACAGCGTGACCGGCCGACGCGTTCGGGAAAGCCGACGAGTTTTTCACACGATAAGGACGACACTCATCGATCGGCACAGTTTACGCATATTAATACTCTGAATAACCGAATGTCAATGCCGTTCGTTCCGGCTCAATGGGGGCGGTATCCGGTGACGCCGTGCCGGGTCGCAGACACGCGGAATCCCAACGGCGATTTCGGCGGTCCGAAGATGGCGGCGCAGACGACGCGCTCGTTCGTGATTCCGGCCAGCGCGTGCGGCATTCCCTCGACGGCAGCGGCCTATTCGATGAACGTCACGGTGGTGCCCGATGGCGTGCTCTCGTACCTGACGGCGTGGCCCGCCGGCTCCGCGCAGCCGAACGTGTCGACCTTGAACTCGTTCGACGGCTCGGTGGTGGCAAACGCGGCGATCGTGCCTGCGGGAACGAATGGGGCGATCAGCGTGTACGTGACCAACTCGACGCACGTGATTCTGGATATCAATGGGTACTTCGCGCCGTAAGGTGTCGTCTACAACGACTGAAATCGGGCGCGACCCGGTCCGAGGACCATGGCGACTCCCGCGAAGGCGGCGGGATGGTGGATCCCGCATTGGGATGGCTGACAGGCCGCAAAGGCGACGTCGTTCGACGAGTTCGCGCGCGACTATCGTGACGCGTTCCCGGAGGCATTGAATGCGGCGGGGAAGGAGTGCCACTAGAATCGAACTATGGCACTCCTAGAGGTGCGGCTGGCGGTGGCTCTTGCGGCCACGCTAGTCGCGATGCCCGCCACTGGCGGCCCGCAGCAGAAGCACGAAGGCGACATTCCCGCGACGGTGGCGATCCCGGCCGCCGGATACGACTACGTGCGGCGTGACGTCATGATCCCGATGCGGGACGGCGTGAAGCTTCACACGGCGATCGTGGTGCCGAAGGGGGCGAGCAACGCGCCGATTCTTTTGACGCGCACGCCCTACAACGCTGAGAAGCACGTTGAGCGAAACAACAGCCTGCACATGGCCGCGGCCCTGCCGCAGAGCGCCGACGTGTTCGTCGCCGGTGGTTACATCTGCGTGTACCAGGACATCCGCGGCAAAAACGGATCGGAAGGCGACTACTGGATGACGCGGCCGGCGCGCGGGCCTTTGAACGCCACGACCACGGATGAGACGACGGACGCATACGACACCATCGAGTGGCTGGTGAAGAACCTGCCGGAATCGAACGGGCGAGTGGGAATGGTCGGGTCGTCGTATGAGGGCTTCACTGTGGTGATGGCGCTGCTCGATCCGCACCCGGCGCTGAAGGTTGCGGCGCCGGAGAGCCCCATGGTGGACGGCTGGATGGGCGACGACTGGTTCCACTACGGCGCGTTCCGGCAAACGAACCTGGACTATATCGCCTACATGACCACCAAGCACGGCGAAGGCGAAGGGGTACCGCGAGGGGGGTACGACGATTACGAAACATTTCGGCGCGCGGGTTCGGCGGGCGACTACGCCAAGGCGCTCGGACTCGATCAGTTCGCGTGGATGCGGCGCATGATGGAACATCCGGCCTATGATCTGTTCTGGCAGGCGCAGGCGCTGGACAAACTGGTGGCCGAGCGGCCCGCGAAGATTCCTACACTGTGGGAGCAGGGCCTGTGGGACCAGGAAGACATGTGGGGTGCGATTCATTGCTACCTGGCACTGAAGGCGCATGGTGACGCCGGGAACAACTACTTGGTGATGGGTCCGTGGCGGCACAGCCAGGTCAACTACGAGGGGCGGAGCCTGGGTCCGCTGCTGTGGCAGGGGGACACGGCGCTCGAATACAGGCGCGACGTGCTGCACCCTTTCTTCGATCAGTATCTGAAGCCGGGCGCGCCAAAGGCCCAGACGCCGCGCGTGCTGATCTACAACACGGGCGAGAATCACTGGGACCGTTTCGAGAACTGGCCGCCGGCGTGCGAGACGGGATGCGCCGCGCCGATGAAGCCGCTGTACTTGCAGGCGGGCTTCGGACTGGGATTCGACAAACCGGTCGCGGAGGAAGCGCAGGACTCTTACGTTTCGGATCCGTCGAAGCCGGTGCCCTACTTGCCGCGCCCTGTGCGTTTCGGGGATTCCGAGCGCTGGAAGTCCTGGCTGGTGACCGACCAGCGTGTCGTGGCAGACCGGACCGACGTGCTGACGTACGAAACAGAAGTGCTCACGAAGCCGCTTCGCATCAGCGGTGAGCCGATTGCGGACTTGTATGCGGCCACCACGGGAACGGATGCCGATTGGGTGGTGAAGCTGATCGACGTGTTTCCCGATGAGGTGCCGGGCCAGCCGGAAATGGGAGGCTATGAGCTGGCGGTGGCGATGGACATCTTACGGGGCCGCTATCGCACCAGCTTCGAGCACCCGTCCGCGATTCCGGCGGGCCAGCCGCAGCGGTATCGCTTCGTACTGCCGCCCACGAATCACGTTTTCCTACCGGGCCACCGCGTCATAGTGCAGATCCAGTCGAGCTGGTTTCCGCTGTACGACCGCAACCCGCAGACTTACGTCGAGAACATATTCTTCGCTAAGCCGGCCGACTACGTGAAGGCGACCCAGGGTATCTTCCGATCGCGCGAGCGGGCCAGTGCGGTCTGGCTGCCAGTCGTGGAAAGTAAGTTCACAGCGAGTCAGTAATCCACCGGCGTCGTTCACGAGGCGGATGGTCTCGGCACTCTCACCGATCATCAGTAGCGCGTCCGCGCTCCAGCCTTTCCGCGGAGCTTGACCTCGTTCACCAGCGGGCCGGAACGCACCAAGGTGGCGCGTCACGATGGCGGGCGATCGATCAGCGCCCGCAGAGTGTGAATGTAACTTCGGACCTCGGCCATTTCCGCCCTGCGCTGCTCCTTCTGCTCCACGGAATAGTACCCGTCGACCCACCTAGCTTTCCGCGAGCGCTCCAGTCCCGCAGCGGTCACCGGACCACGGGATTTTCCGCCGTGCACCCTACACCGCCCGTACTGACCGCCCGGCTTCTTCACACCCGGCGCGCGGCAGGGCCGGCCGGTGCTCTTGGCTTTCGCTCCGCAGCGCGGTGACGAGTGTGGGTTGCCAGGCGGATTTCCATTCAGTAATCGTCCTCTCACCATCCGCTCTCCCT